>CAZJNP010000445.1:0-3161 GCA_964547355.1 uncultured Calditrichaceae bacterium | reverse complement strand
CAACTGAACGCCCGGCGATTTGAACAAATCGTTCAGCGATTCAAGGACCATCCCGAACGTCCGCCCCGGCTGTTTGACGGAGTGATTGAAACTCTGCGCTATCTCAAGGAGAAATATGACCTGTACATCTTAACCAAAGGCGAATTCGACGAACAGGAAGGAAAAATTTTAAGGGCAAAGGTCAACCATTGCGTGCGTGATTATTTTATTCTACCGGAAAAAAATGATCAGGCCTATCTGAAACTGATTAAGGAAAACGGATGGAAGGCGGAAGAAACGTGCATGGTAGGCAACAGCCCAAAGTCGGATATTAACCCCGCCCTGCGCTGCGGAATGTACGCCATTCACATTCCCTACCGAGACACCTGGAAGCTGGACGATGAACCGCTGATGGAAGCGCCCGGCCGTTTGCAGGTGCTAGAAAGATTTACGGATTTGAAAAAAGTGTTTTGAACGATTGGGAACCCAGCTACTTGTACTCTTATTCCTTTTTCTTCTCCTTCTCTTTCTCCTGCTCCTACTTCAACTTTTTCTCTCACCCCAGCCCCTGTCATGCCAACTCAGCTGGCCATCCAACGGTAGGATCACCGGGGAATTGGTACGCACACCCATTGTCCCCAGCCTGGATTCCCGATAAGGTCAGGAATGACACGGGCTGAGGCAACGCTATTCAGATGATGAACCAATTAAGCGTTTTCTCTTTTAATAGTTTCTCCAAATTCTCGTCTTTCGCTCCTTCATGCATCCAGAGCCACAATAAATCCGGCCGCCAGTTTTGGTAAAAATTCTTTAGATCCGGTCGAATGTGCATTCGTCTATGAATTTTCTTCACTTTCTTTTCGCCCAGAATTACTTTTACTTCTTTCACTTTGCCTTTTCTGGAATATTGAATGTTGATCTGGTCTCCGGGATCGTAGTAGTTCAGCACCCGTCTTAAATCGGAAAAGTCCTCGATTTTTTTGCCATTAATTTTTTGGATTACGTCGCCGGCCTGCAGTCCAGCCTGTTCAGCCGGGGAGTCTTCCAGCACTTTTTCAATCAAAACGCCGTATTCCACCTGAAAGTAGGCTTTCAGTTGGTCCGAAATGTCTTTGGCTTCCACGCCCAAAAAACCGCCTTTATCTGTGGGCAATTCCATCGGAAAGGGCGGCACGGCTGGCGGAATAAGTTTTTCGATCTCCACGTCCAGATCGCCGTCGCCTTTATGTATTTTTACCCGCATGCGTTTATTTTTCACGGGAACCAGATGTGCTATGAAAGTCAGTTCTTTTCCGTTTCGGATTACGGTAATTTGAACGTCTTTCGTTTGATCCAGGTCGCGGATAAAATCCCTTAAATCTTCTGCGCTTAAGATGCGGCGCTCGTCAAAACGCACGATGATGTCCTTTTCTTGCAGGCCTATGCGGTCCGCTTCGCTCTTTTTCAAGATGGCCACAATTTCGGCTCCGCCTTTCAGGTTCATTTCTTTTAAGGTGTCTTCATCCGCATCCTTGACCAGTACGCCTAATACGGGTTTTGCTCCCGGATGAAAAGAATGGATTCCGTCGTCAAAGCGGTTGGGGCCTTTTGCCCACAGGGGAACCGTAAATAAAAGGGAAATCACTGTGAAGATAATAAAATTTTTCATGGCGCTACTCCGGTTTGGTTGCACACAACTAAACGAAAAAACGAAAAAGCGGACGGAAAGTTTCGGGATCGGGTTAAAAAAGGGAAGGATTTATTTTCTGGATTTTTTGATTCTCCATAATCGCCAACGACGGCGGATTTTGGTCATCCAGCCTTTTTTGAACAGAGCCAGGGCAAGCAGAAGCAAAATAAAGCCGGGAATGATGGGAATGATCCATCCCAGGAGAGCAAGTAAAATAAGTACAAAGGCGATGGCCAGTTTGTTCTGGCGAAACTCCCGGATTTCTTCCCACAGGGGCGATTTTTCTTTACGTTTGTTCATTTTCGGCGCGTATCCTTCCGGTTGTAGATTGACGGAAACGGGCTATGGTTGTAAGCGTAAGTCGGTTTCCGGCAAAACCGACGCCGACTACAGCCACCCGACCGCTGAGTACCAGTCCAGGGTTTGTTTGATGCCGTGTTCGATGCGTGTGGAGGCAACAAACCCAAAGTCTCTTTTGGCCCGAGCCGGACTGCACACCCAGAAGTTCTGTTTGATTTCATCGATCTTCTGGCGATTGATGATCGAGGGTTTGGCCGTGATTTTACTGATCCCTTCGGACAGAGCAGCCACACCATGCATCAAAAACATGGGTACATTGACGCGTACGCCATGTTTCCGGAGCACCCTAAGCGTTATTTTAGCTACGGTGTCCCAGGAATAAGGTTGCGGATTTGCCAGAAAATATATTTTACCCTGTGGTTTTTTTAGTTCTGCCGCTTTGATCATCCCCTGCACCAGGTCTTTCACATAAATCAGGCTGAAATAGCGCTCCTGGTTTCCGATACGCGGAATGATGCCCTTTTTTACGGTTTTGAAAAATTGCAGGATGTCAGTGTCCCGAGGGCCGTAAACTGCGGGCGGGCGTACAATGGTCACGGGCAATTCTTTCCGCAGCCCGTAAACAAATTGTTCGGCTTTCAGCTTGCTGCGTCCGTAGTCGGTCACAGGGCGCGGTTCGGCGCTTTCATCAATGGGTTCTATGGTCGGGCTTGGGCCGGCGGCCGCCTGCGAACTGACCAGTAAAAAGCGCTTCAGGTTTAAATTGGATTCCAGCACCGCTTCCACCAGCATTCGGGTGCCGTCGTAATTGACCCGGTAATAATCTTCCGGACGCAATGCTTTGGTCAAACCGGCGGCGTGGTACACGTAATCCATACCTTTTAATCCGCGTTTTAAAGCATCTTTGTCGTACAGATCCGCGTAAAAGCACTCTACATCCAGATCGGCAATCCAGCGCAAATTACTGGTGGTGCGGACAAGCACGCGCACCTGGTATCCTTTTTTAAGCAGTTCCTCGGCTAAAAAGCTGCCTACAAATCCGGTCGCACCGGTAAGAAATACTTTCATAATCTATGGTTTCCCTGAGAGATGAATAATTACGTAATGGCACATTTTGCACATTGATGTTATTCTGCTTAACTTATAATTGTTTAACGAATCCTGCATTTATGATTAAGCTACATGCAGGAGCCGTAAAAACAATGAGTTACCT
>CAZJNP010000444.1:0-3164 GCA_964547355.1 uncultured Calditrichaceae bacterium | reverse complement strand
TCATTATTCTTCCTGATTTTCTATTTGTCCGGATGTTGATAAGTCCGCGCCGTTTTTTAAGGGAAACGGAAATCCGGTCTGTTTATTGGTTTAAACCAAAAATTGGGAATTATTGTGACACAGGCTAACAATTCAATAAAATCTTTTTTTAGTTTGAGCTTTGCATTTACCAATCCGTTGTATTAGAACCGCAATCGAAATATGGGGAATGAACGAATGGCTAAAACCAGCGCTGATGTTTTAGATCGTATCATAAATTATTTGCAATCGGAAACCGTTCTTGAGCGGGTGCGGGAACAACAAAAAGCCCGTCAGCTTCTTTTTGCGGGACAAACAGGGCTGCCGACCGCAACCACTTCATGGAAAGAAAACATAGAATCTTTACAGGAACGCCTGTCCCCGGCCAGCGAAGTGTTCGTACCCGAGCAAGTGCAGGAACGTGTCTATTCTGCAGATACCGGCACGAATATCATCCCCAAAATTTTCAAGAATCTGTTCATTAATAACCGGCTCAGCTTTGTAGCGCGTCCGGGTAGCTTAGAGGATTTGACGCGGTTTGTGCAATGGACTTCTGAACAAAATCAAAAATTTACTGTACGCGGAACTGGCACCTGGCCGTTTGGCGGCGCGGTGCCGCTTAACGGGGATGCCGTTCTGGATCTTTCCTACCTGAATTTCATGCGTCTCTTTCCGGAAGAAGAATTGTTAGCCATTGGCCCGGGCGTTACTTTCAAACAGGCCCGGGAATATCTGAAAAAACAACGTTTCGCATTGCGCCAGGAAATCACCAACCCCGGTAGCGGCACCATTGCCGGATGGATCGCCACCGGAGGCCTGGGGTTGGGCAGTTTTAAATATGGACACGTAAAAGAATCCGTCGCTCTGTTGCTCGTCTTAACGCCTCAGGGCGAACTGCTCAAAATCACTCCGGACGACGAGCGGTTTGAGCTTATTTTCGGCAGCGAAGGACAAATCGGCATCATTGCCGGCGTGGCACTAAGGGTGCGCAAGGAGAGCTTTGTCAACAAGCCCTTCGCCTTTTCCCTTTCCACCACGGACGACGTATTTGAATTCTTAAACCGCGTCAACGGCTCCGGTATTAATCCCACTTCGGTGATTTACTTCGACCAGTCTTACATCAAAGAAACCTATGCCATCGAAAAGGAACATATCGAAAAGCGCAGCGCTAATGCTTTAAGGAACAACGATCAGGTGCGGTTAGCCGAAGCGCGCGAAGATTTTGAAACCATCGAAGAATTAAAAGAAGCCAAACATGTGATCGTGCTTCAGTTTGACACTTCGGAAGACTACCAGCAGGCCATTAAAACCCGTCTCTTCGGTAAAAGCGGCGGACTGCATCGCGTGGGCGGCCTCAAAATCCACCAGCTTTCCACTGCCCTCTCTCATAGGCTCTGGGACCATCGATATCTGCCAGTGCAAATGAAGCAAAAAGGCCCGGCCATGCTGGTCAGCGAAAATATTCTCCCGCTGAACGCCTTTACTAAATACCAGATAATGTTACGCAATTTCCTGGATCGTCTGCTGAATATCGAATTAAAAACCGAAGCACACCTGCTGCCGGATAATCGGATGCTCATTCAGTCCATACTGCTCGCGGACACCCGCACCCTGCGCCATAAACTCTACTTTGCCCTCGTGCCGCTGATAAACGAACTGGCCATGTTTTTTGATGCCCGCCCGTATGGCATCGGCATCTGGAATCTGCCCTTGCTGCGGCAGTTGCAGCGCCAACAGCCGGAATGGCTCAAAAAGCTCCGGGCGCTCAAAACCGAAACCGATCGTAAAGGGCTGTTAAACCGGGGAAAATTCATCAACAAAGGCGGACACCGCCTGATCTTTCGCCTGTTCAACCGCTTCTTCCCCGCCTTTAACCGCTGGATGGTCAAAACGGCGCACAAACGTCAGCAGGGTAAAAAATTCGACCTCTCCTACCCCGTGGAAAAAGCGGTCTGGAACACCAGTGGATTTCTTTTTCCAAGGTTTATTCCGCCTGCGCTTAAAATTCAAAAGCCCAACCCCATGGAAAGCCTGTTCGCGCCCTGTGCCGAATGTGATAGTTGTGAACACGTCTGCCCCACCTCCGACGTGTTTGGCATGTACGGGTACGCCACGCCCATTACCAGGCGGAAAACCGCCATGCGACTGGTGGAAGGAGAAACCATCTCTCGGCAGGAAGCCATGGGCTTTCTGGTTTGTACGCGCTGCGACAACTGCACCAATATCTGCCCCACGGATATTTCCCTCACGGATCTGTTCGAAATGGTGGAACAGGATAACCGCTTCAACGAATCACTGGCACTCACAGTGCAGGAAAAAGAGGATTTTATCGACCGCTTCTGGCAGATCATGAAAGACAGCCCGCTGTACAAGGAACACACCCTTTCCGAGCAGAAAGACGAGGAATCTCATCTGCAGCACGGACTGAAGATTCTGTATCCCAAAGGTTTCGAGTACGGCAAACTGTTCATAGATGAGGAAACCTGCATCCATTGCGGCATGTGTACCAATGAAAACGCCTGCATGTACGGCGCCCGCGAAGGACGCCCCCGGCAAATCCCGGAATTAATCGACATCAACTGTTCCCTGTGCAACGCCTGCGTCAACTTCTGTCCTCAGAACAAAATCGCCCAGGAGGAGCGTCAGTTCTACGATCAGCTGATTTACAATGCCACCGATCTGGAAGAAAAGAAATTCTGGATCAAACAGCAGCGCCGCATTCACGATACAACCAAAGTCCATCGCTCCAGCCAGCTCACCGAAATGGCCGACCGCTACGTGACGGAAAACATCATTATGGAAATCGACAAGGAATCCTCTACCGGGCAGATCCCCGTTTCGGGTATGGGTCAGGGCGACCGGCACATGGGCATCGGGTTTGACGCCGAGCGTTTTTCCCATTTTCACATCGTAGGACCGGCTCAGAACCGGCTGCATGAAGGTGATCCGGAAGAAGAGCTATCGATTATTTTAGGCAAACGGGAGAACTACTGCAAATTTGACGATCATGGCCGGTTAGTCAATCCCGTGCATCCGAACATTAAACTCATGACGCCCATCCTGTACAACACCATTCCGCTTCACACCACCCGCGCGGTGCACTTGGAGCTGCTCCGTTGTGTCCTCAGTCCCGACTACCCTTCGGT
>CAZJNP010000443.1:0-3165 GCA_964547355.1 uncultured Calditrichaceae bacterium | reverse complement strand
ATCAAAAGAGGTTCGTAAGAAATTATTAAATTCATTGGAAATCAAAACGTTAAAAAAGGAACCAGGATGAAATTTGCTACCATAATTTTTTTTATGGCTATCTTTATTCCGTTCTTAACGTTTGGAGCGGACAAAACGGAAAAGAAAATCTCTTACGCTGTAAAACTATCAGTGTCCAAACCAACCATTGACGGACGGCTTGACGACGCAGCCTGGCAGGCTGTGGCTTTTCAGGACAGTTTTTATCAATTGAATCCGGTGGAAGGCAATCCTCCTACCGAACGCACGGCTTTTAAAGTGCTTTACGATGATCGTAACATCTATTTTGGGATCATGAATTATGATCAATCACCAGATAAAATCAGCGCCAGAATATCCCGCCGCGATGAAATGGAAAACAGTGATTTTGTGGTTGTAGGACTGGATACCTACTTTGACCGTCGAACCGCGTTTACGTTTGGTTTGAACGCCGCGGGTGTGAAATTTGACATGGTAATGTCCAATGACGGGAACAGTGAAGATACCAGCTGGGACCCGGTCTGGGAAGGCAAGGCGGCGATCAATGATTCCGGTTGGGTGGCGGAAATACGCATTCCTTACAGTCAATTACGTTTTGGTGATAAGGAAGAACAGGTGTGGGGCTTTCAGATTTATCGCAAAATTTACCGCAAGCAGGAAGAAGTGATGTGGCAGTTCGTTTCGAAGAACGCGCCTGGTATGGTTTCTTATTTTGGTATTTTGCGTGGAATCAAAGGTATTAAATCGCCCAGCCGTATCGAACTGCTGCCCTATTCCGTTTCCGGGTTAAAGCGGTACAAAAAAGAAAAAGGCAATCCTTTTGCCACAGGGAGTGATTTCGACTTAAACGTGGGGCTGGACGGGAAAATTGGTATTACCGGAGACATGACGTTGGATTTTACGGTTAATCCGGATTTCGGTCAGGTAGAGGCCGATCCCTCAGAGGTAAATTTGACCGCTTTTGAAACCTATTTTGAAGAGAAACGGCCCTTTTTTATTGAGGGCAAGAATATTTTTAATTTTCCTCTGGCCATGGGAGACGGCGATATGTCCTCGGAAACGCTTTTTTATTCCAGACGCATCGGGCGTGTGCCGCATTATTATCCCAGTTCCAGCGATGGTTTTTATTATGATTATGCGGACGTACCGGAACAAACACGCATTTTGGCAGCAGCAAAGCTAAGCGGAAAGTCAAAAACCGGATGGTCGATCGGCATTTTAAATGCGGTAACGGGGCAGGAAGAGGCAACCATCGATTCGGCCGGTCATCGCCGGGAGGTGGCGGTGGAACCGCTGACCAATTATTTTGTCAATCGCCTGCAGAAGGATTTTAATCAGGGAAACACTTCGATTGGCGGGATCATTACAGCGACTAACCGCAGAATTAATGAAGATCATTTACGCTTTTTAAATAAATCGGCTTACACCGGCGGTATCGATATTCGTCATCAGTGGGACAAAAAAACCTATTTTCTGGATTTGAAATTAGCCGGCAGTTATTTAAGCGGCGATCCGACTGCCATTGAACTGGTACAACGGGCGTCGGCCCGCTATTTCCAACGCCCGGATGCCAAACACGTCCATCTGGATACGACGCGCACCTCCCTAAGCGGGTACGGTGGTTCTTTTAGTATCGGAAGGGTGGGCAATAGCAACTGGCGTTTTGCAGTCGGTGGCACCTGGCGTTCTCCGGGATTTGAGACGAACGATCTGGGATACCTACGCCAGGCGGATAAGATCATGAATTATGTATGGGTTGGATATCGGATCAATAATCCGGTGGGTATTTTTCGTTTTGTAAGTATTAATTCCGATCTTTGGCAGGGCTGGAACTTCGGTGGCGACCAATTATTCTCCGGGGGGGATCTTAACGGTGGTGCCCAGTTTCTTAACTATTGGGGTTTTTACATGGGGATCAACCGGCAGCAGCACGGACTTTCTCCCTGGATGCTGCGCGGGGGGCCCATGGCACGCTATGAGGGTAGCTGGAATTTATGGTTCAACACGTATAGCGACTCCCGCAAAGACTGGCGTATTAGTCTGAATGGCGGGGGTAATAAAAACGACGACGGAATTTCACGTTCCTTCTGGACCAATTTGTCTTTTTACTACCGATTAAGTGATCAGATCAACATTAGGGTAAATCCTTTTTTTAATAAGAATGATGAAAACCTTCAGTACGTGGCCACCCTGGATAAGGATGGTCAGGATCGTTATATATTCGGTAAACTCAACCAAAAGACAGTCGGAGTGGTGCTGCGCCTGAATTACAGTCCTACGCCAAATCTTTCGATCCAGTATTACGGACAGCCATTTGTTTCTGCGGGTAGTTATAGCGAGTTCAAGCATATTACCGATCCCAGGGCAAAAGGCAGTGCACGATATGCCATATTCACAGAGAATGAAATTCATTACGATCTCGATGATCAGACCTATTACGTGGATGAAGATTCGGACGGGATGACCGATTATTCCTTTGGTCTGCCGGATTTTAATTTTAAGCAGTTTCGATCCAATCTGGTAATTCGTTGGGAATATCGACCGGGCTCAACGTTGTTTTTGGTCTGGACGCAAAACCGCACCGGTTACGATGCCACCGGACAGTTCGATTACGGCAAAAACATGCAGGAACTGTTCGACGTCTGGCCGGAGAATGTGTTTTTGGTTAAACTGAACTATTGGTTTTCCATGTAATAGATTTGCTTCTAACGTCATATATTATAAATTATTGAGCAGTGTTTCTTCCTGTGTTGCTTGAGAAGATTTGGTAAAAACAGAAACGGAAAACGTGCTCAATGAGGCAGGATCCCCAAAAAAAGCCCTCTAAAAAGTCCGCACTATCTGATGCTGAGTATTTACAGCTTTTAATGGAGCATCCGCATAAATTTATTGAACTTCATCAACCGTTAATTGAAAAGACGGCATATTATTTTTATAAACGGGGTTTTATCGGCGAGCAGGAAATCGGCGATTTGGTTCAAAGCGTCAATGTAAAGCTGCTTACCGACCGGATACAGAAGATGCAGCGCCAGTATAATGCCTCGGTAAAACTCAGGGTTTATTTCACCAGAATCGTTTATCATCTGTGCCTGGAAATTTTGCGTCCACGACGTAAGAAAGAAAAAGTCCGGACGGATACGGATGTTT
>CAZJNP010000442.1:0-3172 GCA_964547355.1 uncultured Calditrichaceae bacterium | reverse complement strand
CGCCTTTACCGGGCGTTTATTTTTATTTGCTTCTTAAATAATTGAAAAATGGTTCGAAAATAAAAGAAAAACGCTTGCTTGGGGCAATCATGGATCAAAAATTAACCTATCTGGAAAAGGTGGAAGGGGAATTAAAAGCGCTTTCCCGTTACGAAGAAGAGGCCGAGCGGGATTTACAGGCGGTCGAATCGGCCGAGCGGTGGCGACCCAGCGCCTACGAACAATATTTTTTACCGGGTCTGCGTCTGCTGGGTATCGAAGACAAAGAGCGCATCATCCTGCAAAACTGCGGCGATCTTCATATCCACAGCCAATGGTCGGACGGCGACGATCTGGAACGGGTATTAACCAGAGCGCTGGAGCTGCATCTGGACGCCATTGCCATTACCGATCACGATGAGATTGAGGGGGCGCTGGAAGCGCGCAGAATCGTGCACCGCAAGCGGCTGCGCATTGCGGTGATCCCCGGGCATCGAGGTCTCCAGTAAAGACGGACACATCGGCGGGTTGTTTGTCACGCGGAAGATCCCCAAAGGTCTGAGCGCGGCAGAAACCGTGCAGCGCATTCACGAGGCCGGAGGTGTGGCCGTGGCGCACCATCCTTACGCGCCGCAATGGATTGAGAAAATTTTAAGGATCAAACTGGGCTGCGGCGATTTAATCCGCTCGATCAATTTTGACGCCATCGAAGTGACCAACGCCGTGCCCGGCCGGGGCGTAAAATACAACATCCAGGCCATCGAAAAAATGCGCGAACACCACATTCCCATCGCCGCCACCGGCAGCAGTGACGCGCACCTGGCCGCCTTTGTGGGGAAAGGCAGAACCTACTGGGCCGGCAACGAAGGCATCGTTTCCCTGAGGCAGGCCTTTGATTACGGTTTAACCACCGGCGCCGAAGCCTACTGGAAAACCAGAGAAAAAATACTCTACTATCGGCACCTCATCTCTGCAGTGGTTAGAAACCGCATCCGGCGGTATGCTTCGGTCAATTAGCGCCACCCAACCGGCGTTTCCCCTTTTACGTGCCCGTTCTGTAAAATACAGACGTTATTTTATGCCAAACAACCGGTTTTACCAAAGTTTTACAAATAATGCACCGGCAGTAAGCTATCTTAGAGACGAACAAAAATTAACACATTTACAGGAGAACCACATGTCATCAACCACAAACCAGCAAACCGAACGACCGGCCTGGTTTAACGAAATCGGCAAATACAACCGGGCGGACAACCGCAAAGCCGCCTGGCAGCTCATCAATACGATCATTCCCTACCTGCTCACCTGGGCGGCGATGATCTACACCGTAAAGCAGGGTTATTCCTATTGGGTAACGCTGCCGCTCACCATTATCGCGGGATTTTTAATGGTGCGGATTTTCATTTTTTTTCACGACTGCTGCCACGAATCTTTTTTCACTTCCCGCAAAGCCAACCGTATTTTTGGCTACATCACCGGCGTGCTCACCTTTGCCCCGTTTGACGAATGGCGCCGGGCGCACAACGTGCACCACGCCACTTCCGGCGACCTGGACCGGCGCGGCACCGGAGACGTGTGGACCATGACCGTGAAAGAATACAAAGCCGCTTCCCCGCTTACCCGTCTTGGCTACCGCCTGTACCGCAATCCCCTGGTTATGTTCGGCCTGGGCCCGGTTTTTCTTTTTTTGGTCAGTATGCGCATGCCGCAAAAAGATTCCAAAAAGAAAGAACGTCAAAGCGTACTGCTCACCAATCTGATTCTTCTGGCGCTGGTGCTAACGATGGGCTTTGCGCTCGGTTTTACCGATTATCTCAAAATTCAGTTGCCGGTGTTGTTTACGGCCGGATTTCTGGGCATCTGGATGTTTTACGTTCAGCATCAGTTTGAGGAAGTGTACTGGGAAAAAAATGAAACGTGGGACCCTGTAAAGGCCGCCATTCTGGGCAGTTCCTATTACAAATTGCCGAAAATTTTGCAATGGTTGACTGGCAACATCGGCCTGCACCATATCCATCATTTGCGTCCGCGCATTCCCAATTACCACCTGCAAGCCTGCTATGACGCCATCCCTGAACTGCAGCAGTCCGCCCCGGAAATCACCCTGCGCACCAGTCTGAAGTCCCTGTTCATGAACCTGTGGGACGAAGAAACCCGGCGCATGGTGAGCTTTCGAAAATATAAATCGCTTACCGCATAACGTAAAATCATCTCTTGAGGACGGAATATTTTTCCGTCCTTTTCGTTTCAATCAAAAAGAACTTTAAAAAGCGAGGCACTATTGGCGAATAAAATATTATGGGGGCTTTTGATCTTTTTGCTCGTTTCGCAAACAACAAGCGCACAGGAAACTAAAATGAAATACAGAGATTTAACGCCCGAAGAAGAACGGGTTATTATATACAAAGGCACGGAACGCCCGTTTAGCGGCAAGTATTACGATTTTAACGAAGACGGCACCTACAGTTGTAAACGCTGCGGCGCGCCCCTTTTCCGCTCCGAGGACAAATTTGACGCCCGTTGCGGATGGCCCAGCTTTGACGATGAAATTCCGGGCGCGGTGAAACGCATTCCCGACGCCGACGGCATCCGCACAGAGATCGTATGCAGCAACTGCGGCGCCCATTTGGGTCATGTGTTTGAAGGCGAGGGATTTACCGCCAAAAACATCCGGCACTGCGTGAATTCCGTTTCTCTGGAGTTTATTCCCAAAGAAGCGCCGAAGAATAAATCGGAACCGAAAACCGAAACGGCCATCTTTGCCGGGGGCTGCTTCTGGGGTGTGGAGCACTACTTTGAGCAGGAAAAGGGCGTACTCTCGGCGACTTCCGGCTACACTGGCGGCCATAAAAAGAATCCCACCTACCAGGAAGTAACCAGCCATACCACCGGCCATTATGAGGCGGTGCGGGTGATCTTTGATCCCGCCAAAACCAGTTACGAGCATCTGGCGCGGCTGTTTTTTGAAATCCACGATCCCACCCAGGCCGACGGGCAGGGACCGGATATCGGGCCGCAATACCGCTCGGCGGTTTTTTACACCAGCGAGGAGCAAAAACAGATCGCCGAAAAGTTAATCGCCATATTGAAAGAAAAAGGGTACGGTGTGGTCACGCAGGTTTTTCCGGCGGGAACGTTCTGGGAAGCCGAGGAGTACCATCAGGATTACTACCAGAAGAGCGGTAAACAACCC
>CAZJNP010000441.1:0-3175 GCA_964547355.1 uncultured Calditrichaceae bacterium | reverse complement strand
GGAGATTGAGGGCAAAATAGTATAAAAAAAGGCCGCCCCCTTTTGGGACAGCCCCCTTTAAGTGATGCACATCCTATAAAAGGATTAATACCGAACCGAAATACCGATGTTGAAGAATCTGGGTAATCCCATGAATACTTCGGCGTCGTCGGCGGAATGTGTTTTGCCGTTGGATGTGTAAGCATTATACTGGCTGTTATCCGTAGCGTCCTGAATGAAAAGTTCATCAAACATATTGTACACATGGCCGAACAACTGGAATTTTACACCATACATATGGAACGGCAGGGTGTACAGTATATGGAAGTCAACTACTTTATAATCAGGAACACGCCAGCTCTGAGCCCGGTCATTAATATCGGTACGATCAAACGGGTTAAAATCAGCCCAATAGCGTGCATAGTATTTATAAACCAACTGAGCACTCAACCCTTTAATCGGGAATACAGAACCAGACAAAGCGAACTGCGTCTGAGGAGCGTCGCCAACCATCAAATCTCGGATATAGAAATCATAAGGAATTCTGATTCCGCTTTCAATATAGCGCGCTTCGCCATGTACGTCTTTGGTGTACAACCAGTGTCCGATAGACCCGGCGAAATCCAATCGCCATAACTGCGACGGCTGATAGGCACCTTCAAACTCCACACCGTAATGCTCTTGATTAACACCGGACAGATATACAAGGAATTCCTCGCCGGCGTACGGGAAGGAAGATTCACGGAAGGTACGGTTATTCCATTTCGTGTAATATACGTTGGATTTCAAAACCAATTCCCGGTTCATTGACGCGTAATTAATACCGAATTCAAAGGAAGTAAAAGTGGAGTTTTTGTAGTCATCATTTTTAATACCGTTATAGTCGTCGATTACGTCGTCAAAAATAGGCACCTTGGATACGTAACCGGCATTGGCATAGACCGTGGTCTGAGCGGAAGAACGATAGCTCACGCCACCTTTTACCTGAAAACCGGTCAGCATATCGGTTTCAGCTTTAAGCTCGCCGCCATCCGGACCTTTTTTGAAATGGTTGGTATAGGAATACTTAATGCCGGAGTAACCGACCATACCGTACATGGTGGTGCGGTCTTTAGAGTATTCCATCTGACCGAAACCTCCGATCCAATCCACGGTATTGGTGAAAAAGTAGGCGATTTTGTCGCCCAACCCGGCTTTTTTATCGGGATGGAATTCATCGGCGGTGTCAATATAGAATTGTCCGCCCAACAAATCGCGCACTTCGCGGTAATGTTCGATTTCGGCTTTTCTCCAGTCAATACCGAAAGTCGTTTTAACATTGTCGGAAATTTTGTAATTAGCTTTGGAAATAGCACCAATGGTCCACTGGTTGTTGCGGCTGTTACGTAAAATACCCAGAGACTGACCATCTTCTTTAGTCAACTCTTTTTTGTCCACATAGTAGGTGCCGGCAGGTCCGCTGTTCATCTTGATGGTTTCGTCCCAATCATAGACCCAGGGTGAAGGACCATAATAGAACTTATAATACTGACTACCGAGTGTGCCATTCGCATCGCGTCTGTAAATTTTACCGTAAGTTCCGGTACCACCGCCATGACCACCAGAATAATAAATGACGTTATACAGGGTCATGTTGTCGGTAATGTTGGAATACCAGTTCAGATTCACGATCGGTTTATGGAAGAAATTTTCACGCTCGTTGATGAAATTAGCGTCGTAGCGGTCGCCGGTGCTTTCGTTCCAGGCTTGTTTGCCAGTGTAAGACGCGCTAACCGGGGCCCAGTTCTGATTGAATTCTCTACCCTGCTCTTTAAATTTTCCAAATGCAGCCGGATCGTAATCATCCATACTAGCGGCGTATGCGCTATCGTAAACGGCAATATTCTGCTTGTAGAGATTTTGTCCGTGACGCTGGGGCGCGCCCAGGGCGTAGAGTTCGAGCCGATTGTTTTCGTTCACATTCCAGGTAGCACCAAAATAGTAAGCCCAGGCGTCCGTCCAGGTTTTATCGATCAGGCCGTCGCCGGTTTTGCGTACAACAGCTGCATTAAAAGCAAATTTGTTTGCGATTAAACCGGTGTTAGCAACCAGAGTGGTTTTTAAGAACATGCCGGTGCCGTATTCCTGTTTAAACTTTAATCCGGGTGTTGTCTGGGTCGGATCGGTAATTACGTTCATGGTTCCACCGATGGACGGGGTTGCCAGGTTGATGGCGCTCAAACCGCGCTGTACCTGGATAGAAGAAGTAGCATCGCCAACGCCGTCCCAGTTGGACCAGTAAACCCAACCGTTTTCCATATCATTTACAGGAACACCGTTTATCATAATCGCCACATTTCTCTGATTAAATCCACGCACATTTACGCGCGCATCACCGGCGCCGCCGCCCTGCTGGGTGGCGTAAACGCTGGGAGTCGTG
Organism: uncultured Calditrichaceae bacterium; assembly: GCA_964547355.1. Classification (GTDB taxonomy): domain Bacteria; phylum Calditrichota; class Calditrichia; order Calditrichales; family Calditrichaceae; genus CAZJNP01. The sequence continues at coordinate 777 of CAZJNP010000441.1, read as the reverse complement.
TTCAACACAAGAGGAATATCGCGGGAGCCTAAACGCACTTCCATTGCTTCTTTTTCCACATTGGTAAAAGCAACAGGCGTCTCTCTTTCCTTCGCGCGGTCGGCCATTACTTCAATCGTCTTGGCGAACAGATACTCAGTCAATGCAAAATCATGTTTTACATCGCCTTCAACTTTTATTTTTACCTGTTCCACTGCGTAACCCACATAGTCGCAAACCAGAGTATAAGTACCATCTTCCACTTTAATGAAAAACATACCATCATCATCGGTAGCAGAACCGAACGTGGTGCCTTTTAAATAAACATTAGCACCGACCAACGGCTGCCCGGTCGCTTTAGCAGTAACCCTACCGGCGATAGAGCCGGCAAATACACTGCCAACCGCAAAGACCAAAATAAAGGAAATTAAAAGCAATCGCTTCATAAACCCTCCTAAGATTATTAGTTATACATGAGTTATCCTATTCATGACTAACATAAAATTATTCTTCCTCGATGGCCAATCCTCCTTTAATTATGTTAGAATTAAAAAATGATTAAAATTAGTATTATGTGTACAGAATTCTTTGAGACGATTCAGAGAATGGATCGAAAAGAAAATAGTGATCATAAAATAAAGTATCATGATCTTTTATATCTCTGGTTTTGTAAGTTAGGTCATCTATTACAACTTTAATGCTTGGAATGTATTATAAAACTGTGATATTTGGCAAATGTTTTTTTGTTTTGTTCACCGCGAATATCAATGATCGTTTTCCTGGTAGGCTATTCTATTG
>CAZJNP010000440.1:0-3181 GCA_964547355.1 uncultured Calditrichaceae bacterium | reverse complement strand
ATACTGAGGCGCATCCAGGTCGATATGCCAGATAGGGAAAAAATAGCTTAGCACCAGCAGCAAGGAGGCGGCTAAAAACAAATTTCGCGATAACGGTTTCATTTTTGTGTCCTGATTTTATTTTTGAGATAAAAGCCCCTGCCCTGTTTTTTAGCGCAGGGGCCTGGTAGTATGGATCGGAAATTCATGCGTTTTACGATCCGTTTATTTTAAGAATAAGAAGACTATTTATTAGTACCGAAAGTCATAGGAACCTTCGAGCCCTTAGGTGAAACACGGATATATCCCTGCATTTCCTGATGCAAAGCGGAGCAGAAGTCCGTACAGTAGAAGGGATAAACGCCTGGTCTCTGCGGCTCCCAGATGATGGTTTTTGTTTCGCCGGGCATGATCAGGAGCTCCGAGGTTCTGGCACCCTGTACGGCAAAACCGTGCGGAACATCCCAATCCTGTTCCAGGTTCGTGACATGAAAATATACCTTATCGCCGACGCGAATTCCTTCGATGTTATCGGGAGCAAAGTGCGTCCGGATGGTGGTTAACTTAACATGCACTTCTTTGCCTTTGCGCTCCACCTTTGCATCGCCTTCACCATGCGCGGCCCAGGGATGCGTGTTTTCTTCAATCGGGAAAATACGCGTCTGGTTTTTCATCAAAATGCTGGACGGTATGGACTGGGCATAATGCGGTTCGCCCATGGTCGGGAAATCCAGCAGCAGCTTCATTTTATTACCCGTTATGTCAATGAGCTGAGCGGACTGACACAATTCAGGACCCGTGGGCAGGTATCGGTCCTTAGTTATTTTATTCAGCGCGATTACATACTTACCCCAAGGTTTTTTGCTGTCGCCGCCCGGGATGCTCAGATGACCGATCGAATAATAAACGGGGATTCTGTCCACAACTTCCCAGGTACCCAGTTTCCATTTGACAATTTCCGAAGAAATAAACGCGGAAGTGTAAGCATACCCTTTGCCGTCAAACTCCGTATGAAGAGGCCCCAGGCCGGGATTTTCCACTTCACCTGCAACCACGGCTTCATATTTTAAAACGGGGATGCCGTCCACTTCGCCTTCGAAGGCCTTGTTCTCGATGGCTTTTAACATTTTGGAAAAAGAATGTACGGGAATAACCGTGGCCAATTTGCCGCCCGCGACTATGTATTCACCCGAAGGATCGACATCGACGCCATGAGGAGATTTAGGCGTCGGCAAGTAATAAATTAAACCGGGACAGTCTTTAGGATAAAGTACGTCCACGCTTGTCAATTCTTCCGATACGGCAATTCTGGATCCTTCCTGAACGTAGTTATGAAAATAGCGCGTCTTCATCTTTTTGGCTTTGCCTTCGGCCAGATATTTTTCTGCCAGTTTCCAGTTAACCGCCGCTACAAAATCCTTGTCGTTTTGAGAGGCATTCACTTCCAGCAGAGTATGGGCCTGTTCGGTATTGTAACAGGTAAAAAACGCCCATCCGTGTGATGGTCCTTTGCCGGCATGCGCCAGATCATAATCAAAACCCGGAACACGGATTTGAAAAGCGATTTCCATTTTCCCCGTTTTCTGATCAATTTTGATAAAAGAAATCGTACCGCCAAACTCTTCCTTGTATTTCTTGATAGACACATCTTTTTGAGGAATGGGTACGGAAAAACGGGTGGAAGCCACCACGTATTCCGTATTCATAGTGGTAAACGGAGAAGCGTGATTGCCACCGGCATTGGGGATTTCGATAATTTCCGCCGTTTCGAAAGTTTTTAAATCGATGCGGGCAATACGGCAGGTATTGTTTGCATTGATAAAAAGCCAGCGCCCGTCCGGCACACCGTCGGTTTGCGACAGTTCGGGATGATGGGCGTCATCCCAGGGCACAAATCCGTAAGAAGTGTTCAGCATGGCTTTTGACTCTTCGGAAAAACCGTATCCGTTTTCAGGAAAAACCGAAAAAACGGGAATGGTCTTAAACAACCTGCCGGAGGGCAGCCCGTAAACAGTCACCTGACCGCTGAAGCCGCCGGACATGAAAGTGTAAAACTCGTCGTACTCGCCGGGCGCCACATACACCTTTTGCGCGGCATCAGAAGTACCCAGCGGTTTTTGCTGCGACGGACAGCCAAACATCAGCAAGCTTAAGCCGACCAATCCTGCAACACCTACCCAAAAATAATTGCGTCGTAATATTCGAGACATAGAGCCCCCTTTTTAGTTAGTTAAACAAGTAGTAGTTGGTTTGATTAAGGTTGTTTACTCTTAAATAGCGGAACTTCGGGTATGCCTTTCTGTTCGCCTTCCATAGCCATTGCTCTCAAATATTCCAAGAGTTTCCTCGCATCTTCCACAGTAAGATTCTGTGAGGTCATTGGCGCTATGTACTCAGCCAAAACCTTTTGGGCCGTTGGATGTCTACGAACCATTTCATCCGGATTAAGCATCATATTCATTATGTACTCCGGTTTTCGGCGTTTTACAACATACCGCAACGCCGGGCCGATGAAACGATCATCAAGGTGGTGGCAAGCTGTACATTTAACCTGAAATATTTTGCTCCCCTCTTCAACCAATTTCATATCGATTTCACCCACCGTTATTTTTTGCTTTACCGGACCAATTCCATGTTCCATTTCCCAATCGCTCAATCCGTTCGGGTTTTTTTTGACAACGGGTTTGGGCTCCGTTTTCGTATCCGACCCACCGCATGACCATAACATTAAAAATGTAATTAGAATAAGTATATTAAAAATGCGCATCATTGATCTACTCTCCTTTAATTTAATTATTACTTTTTATAGATGTGATAGAGCTTTAAATTCAAAATCTTTAACATGATCATCAATATCAGCCAATGTAGTTGTTTCAAATATTTCTATCATTTGTTTCCGCACCTTAGACCATTTTTCATGCAGGCTACATGATTCATTGCCTTCACAATCCGTAAAACCTAAAATGCACTTATTAAAAACATTTACACCGTCAATTGCCTCAACAATATCAATAAGGCGGATCGTTGATGACGGTTTCTTTAATCTTACCCCGCCCCGCGGTCCTTTGAAGGATTCCATTATCTCTTTTTTAGTAAGTGTTTGTAAAATTTTTGTTAAAAAATGGAAAGATAAATTGAGATGCGTGGCAATTTCTCCAATCGGAACAAAGGCATCGTGTTCTTTGGCCGCTACATATACGGC
>CAZJNP010000439.1:0-3181 GCA_964547355.1 uncultured Calditrichaceae bacterium | reverse complement strand
CGCTAGGATAGTACTCCCGAATACGACCGGCTGTGCGTAAGGCTTCCGGCAGAGCCAACGCCACGGAAAAAAGCAGCGCCCAGCCCCACAGGATTAAATGGGTGCGGCCCAGTTTTTTTGCAGAAAAACGGATATTCAACAACGTAAGTGAAATAAGAAAAAGCATGGCCGGCAAAGCTAAAATGGCGTAGCCCAGCGTCCATTGAATCAGGTAATAGGAAACATAGGCACCCAAAGGCCCGATCCAATTTTTTACCTTCAGGGAACCGGCGGCACTTTTTAACTGTACCGGATCGTTGATATTGTAGGAAACCAGGGCCAGAAATAAAAGGAGCGAAAGGCCAAGTAAAATCACGCCCCAGGCTTGACTCGATTTGGCCGTATTTTTTTTAACTTTATTTTTTTTCATTACCGCGGTTTTATCAGTTACGATTTTTACTTATTTAGTCGTAATTTTTACTGTTTTTAATATAGCCATATCCCGGGCTCAAAACAAGTTTACGCTTTGTAAGTTCTTTAAATTCATGATGGTTGAGAAGCCCGTTTACTTGAGAATAAAAAAGGCATCCTGCAACGGGATGCCTTGGAATGCCACAAAAAATCATCTCAGACAAAGGGCGGTTTGATGATTGTTGCCGGGACCATTTTATTGCGGATGGCAATCTCAATAGGCGTTCCGATCTTGGAATACTCCTTCTGCACGTATCCCATTCCGATTCCCTTATCCAGTACCGGAGAGACCGTCCCGCTTGTAACCTGCCCCACTTCCCTACCGTCTTTAAAGATCTTATACCCATGACGCGGAAAGCCCGTTTCTTCCAGCACAAACGCCACCAGACGGCGGGTAACACCTTGCTCCTTTACTTTTTTAAGCGCATCACGGCCTATAAAATCCCCTTTATCCAGTTTGGTAATCCAGCTTAAACCCGCTTCCAGCGGATTGGTGGTTTCGTCGATATCGTTGCCATAGAGGCACATTTTCTTTTCCAGACGCAACGTGTCTCTTGCGCCCAGACCGATCGGTTCAATATCAAACTCCCGACCAGCTTCCATCACGGCGTTCCAGACCTTTTCGGCGTATGCATTGGCAAAGTACAGCTCAAAGCCGGGTTCACCGGTGTAACCGGTACGGGAAATAATCATAGGCGCACCGGCCAATTCGCCTTCGGTAAACCAGTAAAACTTGATGCCTGCCAGATCAATTTTCGTCAACTTTTGCAGTGTATCCTGCGCCTTTTTTCCCTGTACCGCCAACTGGGTAATTTCATCACTGATGTCTTTTATCTGACAGCCATCGATCTTGTTTTTTACCATCCAGTCATAGTCTTTGTCTTTATTAGAAGCATTGACAACCAGTAAAAACTTGTCCGCAAAGCGGTAAACCAGCAGATCGTCCACGATGCCGCCGTGCTCATAGCACATGGCCGAGTATTGCGCTTGGCCAACCTCTAACGCGGCTGCGTCATTGATGGTTATTTTTTGCACCATTTCCAGCGCCTTTGGGCCGCTGATTTCGATTTCACCCATATGAGAAACGTCAAAAACACCAACGGTCTGACGTACGCGCATGTGCTCCTCGCGTATGCTGCGGTATTGTATCGGCATATGAAACCCCGCAAATTCCACCATCCTGGCACCCAGCTTTACGTGGACATCGTGCAGGGCTGTTTTCTTAAGCTCCATTTTACTCTCCGTTGTTAATCGATTGCCTTTTTTGTTCCACTAAATCCGGAATCCGCTCCAGATGTCTTTGAAATATAAACATACAAACTATTAATGTCATTAAAAGAATGTGGTTATTGAAAAACGTGGTTCGCATAAAATAGACTACCAAAGGCAGTAAACCGGTAGCAATCAGACTTGCCACAATGTGCTTGCGGATGACGATAAAAAACACCAGCCAGATACCAATCCAGATGACGACCAATTCCCATCGTATCATCAACATGGATCCGGCCGAAACCGCCAATCCCCGGCCGCCCTTAAACTTTAACCAGACAGGGAACACATGCCCCAGTACCAGCGCCGTCAAAACCATTACCTCCATCCAGGGCATTCCAGTGTAATGGCGCAGCATCAACCAGGTTGGAATCAACCCTTTCAGTAAATCGATCAACAGAACCGACAATCCGATCAGCTTGCTTTTACTGGCCCGTAAGGCGTTCATGGCGCCCACATTCCCCGAACCCAGCGTGCGAACGTCTTTTTTCTGCGTCAATTTCAACACCAGATATGCGGTGGGAAATGAACCGATTAAATAAGAAATAAAGAACACAGCAATATAATTATACATAGGCCACCACCTTACAAATCCATACTAAGGATAATGCGTTCATTATTTAGCAATGAAATCAATGCGCCCAGGACAACCGTCAACCCCAAACCTGCCAGTAAAAGATAACCGGGTGCAGACCAGCCGATCGGCAGCGTTTCGGCTCTGGTAAAATACAAAGCGCCAAAAATCAATATAAAAAAACCGATCCTGGCCTTCATTTCGTCTTTGATCAGCAAGTATAAGACGCCCAGAATGCCAATCAGCAAAAACATTAATATGGGATTAACTACAAAATAGCTGACCAGAGCGTAATCCGACGGCAGAAGGATCGCAGCTGCGGAAACATAATTCAGGTACACCGTAACCGCGATGATCAACAGGGCGGATAAGCCGTATCCGGCCAAAAAAACGGCTAAGGTCTTGGCGAACCAGATCTGCCTGATACTTAACGGCGTGGCCAATAAAGAAGTTAGTGTACCAGTGTTTTTTTCACGGTAGAACACACGGTAAACAGCGGCGTAGCTGATGAATAATACGACCATAATGGAGTAATACAACACAAACAGATCAAGCAGGGTTTGTACTAAAACCGGTTCGCGCAGGGCAAAATCATCCAGCTGCTCCAGAGGTAAACTCAAAATAATAAAGGACGTCAAAGCAAACATGAGCAGCATACGTCCTTCTTTAAACAATTCTTTTAAATCCTTTAAGGTAACAGCCAAAACCACATGCATTTAACCATTCTCCAGGCTTCGGAAATAAATATCTTCCACGGAAATTTTTTTCTGCTCGGCTTGCCGTTTCAGATGATCCACAAAATCGCAAACCTGGATTTTTCCATGCCGAATAATGGCAATTTTGGCGCATAGGCGCTCAATTTCGTACAGATTATGGGAACTCATAAAC
>CAZJNP010000438.1:0-3196 GCA_964547355.1 uncultured Calditrichaceae bacterium | reverse complement strand
GAAAGGTTCATATTTCCGAACAGGCCATTTATCGTCATTTTGAAAATAAATTAGCTATTTTACAAGCCTTAATTTTATATTTCAACCATTCTCTTTCTGAGAAAATATCCCGAATCGATAAAAAGGAAGATATCTTAGTAAATCTTTTCCGAATTATTACCGGGCACCTGGAGTTTTTTGCTGAAAAGCCCGAAATGGCGGCGCTGGTCTATCCGGAAGAAGTTTTTCAGGCGGAACCACTTATCAGCGATAAAATTCAGGAAACTATTGAAAAACGTATTCATACCATCACGCAAATCATTCAAGAAGGACAGCAAAAAGGTAAAATTGTTCCTACTCCATCGGCACGTAATTTGGCGTTGATGGTGTTCGGAGCAGTTCGAATGATGATTACGCGCTGGCGTTTTTCCGGATTTTCGTTTGACCTTGTGACTGAAGGGAAAGGGCTGGCGGAAGATATTTTGAGACTAATAGCAACCAACGACCAAATAGTTTTTAATCGGTATTAAATTAGGAGGTATGTAATAATATGAGTTCTTTTGGTAAGCGATTGGAATTTTTATTCAGATCCACAAAGGGATTGATTATGGTTGCAATCGCCATGATCTCCCTGGTGACGGCTATTTGGGGGACTTTATCCGGACCGATGGTGGAATGGGGTGTACGTGATATTACCGTTCGCTTATTGGGGATGGAATTACTGCCCTGGCAAAGAGAAGGACGGATCATTATGCTGTATCATTCCATTGCCATGGCCGTGATTGCCATTGAAGTATATATCATCACCTCTATTGTCCCAATGAAAAAACATCAACAGGCAACGATCAACGGTACCATTACGGCCGGTTATTTAACAGCGATGATCTTTGGACTGGCGTTTGGTTATTTTGGTCATAATTTTGTTTTTCATGGTTTGTTTTTGGTAGGGCAGTCCTTAATATTTTTTGCAGGTATTCTATTAGCAGCCGCCCTGTGGCCCTGGAATAAGGACTATTACTTGGCGCCGGACAGCGATTACGCCCATACAAAATCGGGTTTAGATCTTGAACGGCTTGCCTTTTTTACCATGGTAGTGATGACCCTGCTCTCGGCTACCTGGGGCGCTGTAACCGGTTCCTATTGGAGCAATGGTCATGAAACTTTCTTAGCCGAAGATCTGATCCGCAATCCATTTAAAACAAAATTGCAGTATGCCATTATCGGCCATTTACATATTATGCTTTCCCTGGTGGCAGTGGCCATAACGTTGATTGTAGGACGATGGCTGGATTTTAAAGGTCTGTTGCACAAATGGGCCATGTATCTGATGATCGGCGGTTCCATTGTTTTGACCGGCGGCGCATTATCCGTTGTTTGGCTGCATTGGGCGCATACCATTATTTACGTTGGTTCGGTGGGTGTTATGTTGGCTGCGCTTTTATATGTGATTTACTCTTGGAATAAGCTCATTCACGACCGAATAAACGAGTTAGGGATATCGAACCCCAATATTTGGCAAAAGTTTACGGCTCTGCTGCACGATCCGCTAAAATTTGGTACCGGGTGGCAAATGGTATTTATGAATTTTACCGTAAGCGGTGTCGGAATCTTTTTGGCCATCAAGCTGGATAAAATTTTCCGCGTATGGCCGGCCAGAGAAGAGCGGATTACATTGACCGGCCACTGGCATATTCTGGCGGCTCTGATTGCCACGATTATTGTTATGTATTATGCCGATCTTTCCGGGCTGAAGGGAAAAGTTCGCCGCTGGTTTGGTTGGATTCTGATTATCGCTTCGGATATTGCTTTTGCCTCGGCTACTATTTTCTCAATGAAGCGGCTGTTCGTCACCGAGTATTTTGAACAACCAGTGGTCAATTGGACCATGTTGTTAATGGATTTCGGGCTGGGGGCCATTTTGATTATGTTGGCAATTTTTCTGGGTTGGCGGCTCTTTGATTTATTCAAGCAGGATGGCTTGTGGGAAAAAGAAGCGGCAAATCCTGAGCTGGATGTAAACAGAATCGTTCCAGCGAAGCCAAGCAAAGACCTCAACCTGGATCAGGAGGTGAAGTGATGAAAAGATTATATTATTTGCTGTCATTGCTTATTTTAATAACAATTATTTCTTGTAAGGTACAAAAGAACGTCACGGTTGAACCGATTCCTTTTATCGATACCGGCGTCGACCCGGAAGCGTGGGTTAAAATCCCGGCCGGTGAATTTTTAAAGGGTATGCATCGCCATCCCACTATGATTGAAAAAGACTACGAAATCATGATTACCGATGTGACCAATCAGCAGTATGCCCGGTATTTGAATGAAGCATTAGCCAAAGGAACGATTAAAATCGAAGACAACAAAATTTTAGGGTATTACGGAGGTGATCCCTTTGACGGATATAAACATGAATTTAAAATAACAGCCGGAGATAAGCTTTACATGGATCTTGCGGAACCTGGTATACGCATCAAATACGACGGCAAGACTTTCTCTGTCGTGCCTGGTTTTGAAAACCATCCGGTAACCTTTGTTACCTGGTTTGGCGCTGATGCCTATGCCAAATTTTACGGATGGCGCCTGCCGTCTGAAAACGAGTGGGAAAAGGCGGCTCGCGGCACTGACGCCAGATCGTATCCGTGGGGAGAGGAAATATTCGACAATATTGCGAACTATGCCAGCAGCCATAATTTGTTTGAAAAGATTTTTAAGAAGGAAATTACGACCACTCCGGTAGGATTTTTCAACGGCAAGACCTATAACGACTATCAGACTAAGGATAATCGTAGCCCCTATGGTCTGTATGATATGGCAGGGAATGTTTGGCAATGGTGTGGAGACGATTATCGTTATATTCACTATCGTTACATGCGCGGCGGTAGTCATACCAATTATGAATATAATTTGCGTGTCTGGGCGCGCAATAGTGCCGGGCCGGATTTTTACAGCATGTACGTGGGCTTCCGTTGCGCTAGGGATCCACAGCCGGAAAATCCTGAACAGGAAGCAGAGAGCGGGAATTAATCCTTTTTAACTTGCACGCGGATTGACAGGGATAGCTCAATCCGCGTATTTTAAACGGTAACACATTTTTTGGAAGCTTTGTGATCTAACATGAGAAAAAGCTAAAAACAACAAAACTCTGGAACATTTCTAAGGTTTAATCTGATTTCTGGTTAGGAGCGGGGTTCGTTTATGGTACCAAACACCATGCAGG
>CAZJNP010000437.1:0-3197 GCA_964547355.1 uncultured Calditrichaceae bacterium | reverse complement strand
GTCCAGCATAGGGATCGACTTTACGATTTTTGCTTTAGCGACATTCCCTTTGGTATCTACCAGCACATTTACCACCACGGTACCCTCAATGCCTGCTTTGCGCGCCAAATCCGGATAATAAGGCGTCACTTTTTTGATGACTTTAGGCGGATACTGCACCTTATAAAACTGGAACTCTTCTTCATCCTCATCTTTCGGCGGCGGCCCCAAAGCGAGGAGTTCTTTCACATCGATCTCAGGGTAATCAATCGGGATATTATCCAATATTTCCTCGTCCTCGTCTGCGGCCACCGGAATCTTTGGCAAGGCCGGTTTGGGCGGCCGCTTCAATTGCTCGGTTTGAGGTATCTCCACCATGATCAACTTGTTTATGGGCGCAGGTGGAAGAGAATAGGTCATTTCGAATGTTCGCGAAGAATAAAAGAAGACAAGAAGCAGCGATAGAGAGGTAATAAAAGACCACTCAAGGTTACGCCGATAATGTTGTTTTAATTCATCCATCGGCTTACTGTAATGAATTCCATTTTGAGACATGCGCCCTCCTATCTTGATTTATTTATGTTCTTCTAAAACCATTCCATGAATCATACCGGCTCTATTCATAAATAAACCAAATCGCATGCCATTTTTAAAATACTGCTGTAACTGGTTGTATTTATTGGAGTTACAAACAGGGCAAGAGAAATAATCAGAGAAATTCAAATTGCAAAATGCAAAATAAAACGGGTTTATTTTTTAAAGGAGAGTACTGAACTTTAAAATTAACAAGTGATTACATGGGGATTGCAATCTGCAACACGGGAGGATGCAGCGACTAAAAGCCATACCGCTTTCGTTTTCTCCACAGAGTGGCCTGGTCGATGCCCAATATCTCGGCGGCTTGTTTTAAATCCGCTGCCATTTGAAGCACCTGTTTGATATGACTTTTTTCAACTTCCTCTAAAGTTAACGTTTGCAACGGATGTGTTTGCGCTCGTTGAATTTCTTCCGGAAGCGCATCCAACTCAATTTTGTTGTCCCTGGCAAGCAGCACGGCCCGTTCCATGACATTTTCCAACTCCCGCACATTACCGTTCCAGCGATACGCTTGTAACGCCTTCATCGCTTCCGGAGAGATGGTAATCTCCGCATCGGAACTGAATTTGGTCAGAAAATATTTGATTAGTAAACGAATATCATCCGGCCGTTCCCGTAAAGGCGGAATTCTTAACCGTACGGCGTTTAGTCGATAAAATAAGTCTTCCCGGAATATCCCTTCTTTAAGCGCCTCATCCAGATTTTTATTCGTAGCAGCCACAATACGAACATCAATTTTTCGTGGCTTGGCTTCCCCCACCCTCTCAATTTCCTTGAACTGAAGCACCCGTAATAGTTTGGCCTGCAAGACAGGCGATAATTCGCCTATTTCATCAAGAAATATGGTACCGCCGTTGGCTAATTCAAATCGTCCCAGGCGATCTTTAATCGCTCCGGTAAAAGCGCCCTTCACATGACCGAACAGTTCGCTTTCCAGTAAATTTTCCGGAATGGCGGCGCAATTCACTTTAATAAACGGCCGTCCTGAACGGCTGCTTTGATCATGGATTAATTGAGCAAATAATTCTTTGCCGGTACCGCTCTCCCCCTCGATCAGTACCGATAAATCTGAATCCGCTACCCGCCGGGCAAGATCGATTAAATCCAGCATTTTTTTATTTTGCGTAATGATGCGTTGCTGCAGCTGAAAATCGGAAAGCTGTTGCCTGAGTGCTGTTAATTCTCCTTTTAAACGGTGATATTCCAGAACTTTTTGAGCAAGCAACTGCAATTCCAAAAAATCGAACGGCTTCTGTAAATAGTCGTATGCCCCCTTCCTGATCGCATCCACCGCCGTTTCGATGGAACCATGGGCAGTGACGATGACAACTGTTGTAGCAGGTGATTGTTTTTTAAGCGACTCTAATAATTCCAATCCATTAATGGGCTGCATCTTCAAATCGATAAACGCTAAATCATAATGGTTCTTTCCGATGGCAGAAAGCGCTTCTCTTGGATTTGTGAATGTATCTAAATCCAGTTTCATATCTTTGAGACAAATTTCCATTGTCTTTAAAATATTCGGTTCGTCGTCCACAACCAGAACCCTGGCGTTTTGTTGACTCATCATTTTCCCCTGTTTGTTTTAACGGGTTCATAACTCCATACTTAAACATCTGCACCGGTCTTGTTTGAAGGAATCCAGAAGCAAAACCGGCTGCCTTTACCTTCTTCACTTTCAGCCCAGATATAGCCGCCATGCGCTTTCACAATCCCGCGCGCAATAGACAGTCCAAGTCCCACATGACTCGTGGAAGATTCGTTTTCTCTTTCCAGAAAAATAAATTTATCGAAAATGATTTTTAAAGCGGATTGAGGAATACCCGGTCCTTCGTCCGTCACACAGAGACGAATTCCTGCTTTTTCTTTTCCGGCTGTTATCCGAACGGTACTGTTTTGGGGTGAGTATTGATATGCATTTTTCAGCAGATTGGTCACAACCCGCGCTAACTGTCGAAAATCGCCTTCCACTTCCGGCAAATCAGAATCAACGGCCATTTCGACCCGAATTGCTTTTTGGTTCTGCAAAAGTCGTAAAGACTCAACAGCATCCTTGATTATTTCCCCAATTATTACTTTTTCACGATCTAACGCAAATCTACCGGATTCCAGCCGGGAAAGCTCCAACAATTCCTTAACGAATTGCTTGAGTCTGTTTAAATCATCTTTAGCGTTTTTTAATAAAGATTTTTGTTCCTCAGTTAAATTTCCTGTCAGTCCCCGCATCAAGATATCAATCGTCATGTTTAATGACGTCAGCGGAGTGCGCAATTCATGGGAGATGGTGGAAATGAATTCCGATTTTAATTCATCCAGATTCTTAAAATGTGTAACATCTTCAAATAAAGTAATTTTCCCCAGTCGCTCGTTAGCTCCACCCTCAATCTCAATTTGACGCACTAGATAGGATTTCTTGCCGGATTCATTCTCTACGGAAATGAGTTTGTGATGGCCTTCGCCTTCTTCTTCTCCTAAACCGTCGAACAAAGCATGCAGTTTCTCATTCTTTATACATTCGTAAATACTGCAACCGACCCAGTTTGAATCTTGGATGTTCAAAATATTTTTCGCCTGCTCATTCAATAAGGTCAACTGGTTTTGTTCGTTGATTACGACCAACC
>CAZJNP010000436.1:0-3198 GCA_964547355.1 uncultured Calditrichaceae bacterium | reverse complement strand
GGTTTATTGATCCGTCAACCTCCATTCGAAGGACTACTGTTGCCTCAGGTGGCTATTGAATATAATTGGGACACGGGAACCTTTTTAAAGGAAACCTGCCACAAAGCGGGTCTGCCCGGGGATTGCTGGCAGAAACCACAAACAGAAATTTATAAATTTCAGGCGCTTATATTTAGTGAACATGATTTTAGCAGGGAAGTGTTAAGATAAACCGTCAGCATTATTATGGAAGATCGCAGAAATAAAGCGGTGCGGATAACGGTAGTAAGCATTTTCTGGAATTTGCTGTTAAGCGCCATTAAATTTGCCGCCGGTATTTTAGGCCATAGCGCCGCGCTGGTGGCCGATGCGGTTCATTCCCTATCCGATCTGCTTTCCGATTTTGTTACCATTGCCGGCGTTCATTACGCCAGCCGTCCCAGAGACCATTCCCACCATTACGGCCATGGCAAGTTTGAAACTCTTGCCGCCATCATCATCGGACTGCTGCTTCTGCTGGCGGCGGTGGAAATTGCCTGGAGCGGTGGGGTGGAAATATACCACAGTTTTCATGGCGAACGGCTTTCGGTGCCATCCTACTGGGCGTTAATTGTGGCCATGGTTTCCATTGTGATTAAAGAGCTGCTGTTCCAGTACACGGTTCGGGTGGGTAGAAAGCTGAACAGCGCCGCTTTATTGGCCAACGCCTGGCATCACCGCACCGACGCTTTATCATCTATCGCCGCCGCTGTAGGAATCGGTGGAGCAATTTTTTTAGGAGAACGCTGGGTGATACTGGACCCGGCCGCCGCTGTTTTTGTCGGTTTGTGGGTGTTAAAATATACGTTATCCCTGCTCTCCACCAGCGTGAATGAACTGCTGGAAGCATCACTGGGCGAGGAAATGGACCAGCAAATCATAGAAATCGTGGAAAAAATTCCCGGCGTACAAATGCCGCATAATTTAAAGACACGCAAAATCGGGCAAGCCTACGCGGTGGAAATGCATATTAAGGTTGATCGGGGTTTGAATATCGTGGAAGCCCATGACATCTCCACCCGGGTGGAAGACCAGTTGAAATCTTTTCTGGGGCAGGATAGTTTTATTTCCATTCATGTGGAACCGCTCAACGAACGTCCGAACACAGAAAGCTAAGCCGGCTATAGCCGTTCTGGAAAGCAAATATTTAATGCGAGCAAAAAGGCACAAAATCAAAGAGTTTTGTTAATCACACCTGAGAACAAACCTTAGAATTCTTTTTAAAAAAATAATCTCACGCAAAACCGCGAAGGCACCAAAATTTAGAAAAATCATAAAGTTGTATTTTATTAAAAAATAGAATTTTCCTTTATATGAGCAAATGTTTTTAAGAACTTTTTTGCGACTTTGTGAGACTTTTGTTTTTTAAATAGCCCTGTTACAAAAGATAGTTAATGTCGATATCTTCCTGCATATCCGGATTTACAAAAATAATCTGTCCGCTGTTTCCGGGAAGCACATATTTCCAGTCGCCTTTTTCATTGCGTACCACCGAACCCCACAGTTTTCTTTTTCTTTTATCGGAGAACACTTCCCAGAACACATAGCCGAAAATAGCGGT
This sequence comes from uncultured Calditrichaceae bacterium, assembly GCA_964547355.1. GTDB lineage: Bacteria > Calditrichota > Calditrichia > Calditrichales > Calditrichaceae > CAZJNP01. Next base: position 1,619 of record CAZJNP010000436.1, on the reverse strand, counting down.
TTTGCCGTCGATCAGAAAAGCCGGCACGCGTTTGCCCACTTCGATGTGGATATCCCGCACCGCCATGGGACGGAATTTATACAATCGCAGCCGTTCGATGAACAGTTCCGTGTAAATATTTTGATCAAATTGCAAGTCATGCACAGAACGTTTTACGCCCCGGCCCAGGACAATATCATCCAAAACCTCGCTGATTTCCCAGTTTTCAAATAAAAACATCGTATTCTTCTGTAATTAAAATGAGGATAAAATCGATAATATATTAAAAGAAATATTTGGCAGAATTCATGTGATTGCAGTCACATTGGCTGCAGCTTGATGAAATTTTTACGTTTTGCGGTCGGGGAAAACGTAAAAACGATTTATTCCCCAAAAAGCGTGAGCTGGGATTTTGCGTCTTTGTCCGTTTTTTTCTTCTGATCGGATTTTGCCTTCTGAGGTTTTTCGGCCGGCGCTGGTTCTTCCCCGGATTTTGCATCGCCGTTTCCCGCCAATCCCACATAGGTAACCCGGTACGGGCTGAGCCGGTTACCGCGTGCTTTCCACCCTTTAACATCCACCAGGGCGCTCAGTTTAAGCCGTTCGATGAATTTTTTCTTGGCCTTTCCTTTCAGATATTCCACTTCCACTTCGGGGTCGGGCTGGGTTGTGGCCAGCACCAGGCTGGAGCCTTTGGCATCCGAGATAAACGTAAACGGCTTGTTGATGGTCTGGGTTTCGATCTTAAAACGTTTGACGTAGAAATTTTTCGCACCACCGTCATAATGTACGGCAGAAATAATCGTTTCAGGATTAAAGCGCTGAATTTGCGAAAGTTTTCCTATATCGTAACGATTGTTCAGATCATAGTCCGTTAACATGTAGGTGCCGTCGTTGTAGAGGGCAAGGATCAAATCGCCGTTGTCGAATTCGCCCAGATATTCGCCGCGCTCTTCGCTGTTCAAACGGCCCACCGTAGGATCATACCAGATTTTGCGGCCGCCCAGGGAAGAAGCGCCCACGGCTTTACGGGTCACTTTGCGGATTGGCCACGGGGTAAGCACATTGCCTTTGGAGCCGCGGCCTTTGATGGCCAGAGAGCCAAAATCAAAGTCGAACACTTTTTTACGCGCCCGGCAGGTGGGGCTGAGATACACGGTCACCAGTTCGGATTCGCTGTTGGGATTGGCGGTAAAATAGACCACCTTAGAACCGGGCGCCCCCTGGGTTAAATCGTATTCCCTGTCCCGGATCACCGAAGTCACCGCAAAGCGCTTGGCAAAGCTCTTGCCGCTGCGGGCGTCGTAATAAATCATGTTGTAAACCATGCGGCTGTCGTTCTTTTTCCACACCGCCACGTGAATGATGTCCTTGCCCACAAAGGCCTTGTCCGTGACCCGGGTGACCATGAAGGTGCCCTTTTTGTGAAACACGATGATGTCGTCCACGTCGGAACAGTCTTCCACGTACTCTTCCTTCTTCAATCCGTAACCGATAAACCCGTCTTTGCGGTTTACGTACAGCTTTTGGTTGGCCATGGCCACCTGCGCCACCTGAATGCTGTCAAAGGAGCGGATTTCGGTTTTACGTTCCCGGCCGGTGCCGTATTTTTTGCGCAGCGAATCAAAATAGTTAATGGC
>CAZJNP010000435.1:0-3205 GCA_964547355.1 uncultured Calditrichaceae bacterium | reverse complement strand
GTTTCCACATCCTGCACATACGGCCAGACGGAAATTGTTACTGAGGAATCGCTTTCAAATTTCAATGAATCCGGAAATGCCGGGTCGATGACCGGCGGATCGTTAACGGATTGAATACGTACCTGCACCGTGTCAAAAGCGTCCAGACCGTAGCGGTCTTTTGCCTGCAGGATAATTGTCCCTTCGCCGAAGTAGTTTAGTTTGGGGTTGACGAAAAGACTGTCCGCATTTAACCCGGCATTCAGTTCCTGCGTTTGACTTATGATTTGGTAAGATAATGTATCGTCTTCGTCGGGATCAAAAAAGACTGAATCGAGCAGAGCGATCGGCTGCCGGCCGCAGTCTTCCGCAAGCTTGGTGTCCGGTACAGGTTGCCTGACCAACGGGCGGGTCTCCACAACGATGTAGTCGGAACGCGTTTTTTCACTGACGCCCAGCGGCCCGAAGACCTTCAACCGAACGGTGTAAATTCCGTTTTCGAGGTAGGTATGGGAAGGAGCGTCGAGTGCGCTGTTGTCTCCGTCTCCAAAGTACCAGTGCAGGCTGTCGATTTCACCGATGGAAAGATTCTCGAAACTTACCGTAAAGGGTTTTTCTCCCAGTGTGGTATCGGCGGAAAAATCGGCCGTTAATGCGCTAAACTCATAAGCGCCCATATCAACCACTGCACTGCCGTCGTTGTTCCCGTCATAAACGCGCGGCTTACCGGCCAGATCGGAATCCGGCAGAGCGACCAGCTCATTGTCCATGGTGCCGCGGTCGATGGCCGGCGAAGCGCTCTTCAGCGAAAAGGGATCGGGCGAAGTACCGCTGAATTGTGCGTCTCGTCCCATCAGATTTAGCCCCGCATTCATAACCCAGATCGGCAGGGAAGAACTTTTAAATAACGAATACGAAACTACCGGCTGACTTTGATCGCCGGACTCATGGTCAAAATCCTGACCGTTACCGTTGAAAATACAGTTGGTCACATATGGACTGGCGTCTTTGCAGAACACGGCCGTATTGGAATTATCAGCAAAGGTGTTGTTCATGATCTGCGGCTCACCCTGCTCAAGGTGCACTCCCACACCGTTTTCTGCAATGAGATTGCCCACGGCCTCCATATTGCCCGGACTGACAATGCCGCTTCCGTTGGCAAGGATAAAATTATTGGTCACTTGGGTGGTGCCGTATCCGCTGGCGTTGTACAGGCCGTTTGAACCGTTACCTTCCAGATGATTTTTTTCGATGGTGGCATAAAAGGCGCCCTCAATGTGAACGCCGTCTTCTTTATTGTTGGTGATCCGGTTATCCCGAATTTCCGGCTGGGCTTTGGCACCGGGATCGGTAAAGACCATTCCGTGCCGCTGGTTTAGGCGGACTGTATTGTCGCTAAGGAAAACGGAAGTTTTCCCGGAGAAATGCACACCGCTGGTCAGGTTGGAATCGAACCGGCAATGTGTGATTTGCGGGCTTACCGAACGGCCGGACAAAGCACCCTCAAACGACAGGGAATCGAGCAGGCTGTCCACGTAAGAACCGTAAGTGACCGTTAAATAACGCAGTACGCTTTGTGTCAGCGCGTTTTCGTTAAGAAATACCAGCCCCCAGTATCCTTGAGTGCCGTCTCTGGTGAAGCGGATGGAATCTTCCCGGCTGCCTTCGGCCATCAGTGCGCCCTGGACGTTCAGCATGCCAAGATCAAAATCCTGAGCGGTGAACAGGTGTTGATCGCCGGTGGCGAAGCGCACTTCCACACCCGGCTCGATAGTCAGGGTGGAGTCGGACGGAACCACGGCCTGTCCACGCACCACAATGGGCGCGTCTTCTTTGGTCCATGTGCCGGCAACCCGGCTGCCGTCCGGGATAATGGTGACGTCGCTGATGAAAAACATGCCGTCGCTTACGTCGCTCAATACCGGATCGTCCGCATCGCTGATGCGCAGCAGGCTTTGTTCGGATTTTGTATCGGGAACAACCCAGGTGTACTGGCCGTCGTTTTCTGTAGCGTCGGTAATCAAAGACCAGGTGTCTCCGGCGTCCGTGCTATAATCGATTCGCACTTCCTGAATGCTGGATGCCCAGTGGATGATGCGGCTGGCGCCGATTTTCCATGATTCCTGATCATCCGGGTGAATGACGCGCAGATAATCCCCGCTGAATTCATAAGCGCCCATGTCGATGCGGTCATGGGTAATGCGGTTTTGACCCGCCAGGTCGGCAGCGGACAGATTCAATCCGCTGGTGTCCGGTTTCCCGGCGTTGATACAAAAGGAATTGGAGCGCAGTGCGTAGTCGCTGTTAGCGGTATCGGCAAATTCAGGATTGCGTCCGAACAGATTACCGCCTGAATTTTGGGCGCCCTCGGGCAAGGTTTCTTCCTGCAGTAAGGAATAAGCGATGTCCATTTCAGAGCTGATGTTGCCGGAAAGAGAAGCGGTGTTGCCCCAAAAGACGTCATTCGTAGCCTGTAAAAAAGAATTAACACCCATTAAAATTCCGTTTTCTTCATTTCCTGCCACGGTACAGTTGGTGAGATAAATACGGGAATCGCTGGCGGCCAGCACTCCGTTGGCGCCGTTATCGGCGATGACCGAGCCGGTCAGTTGTATTTCAGCGTTGTGCAAGAAAATGCCGCTCATGGTATGGTTTATGATCAGGCAGCGATCAACTTGTACCCGGGTGCCGTTTACGGAAAGCGCGCCGTTGTAATCCACCCAGTCGAGCAGGTGCTGGATGCGGGAGCCGTATTCGATGCGGCAAAATTCGAGCATACTGGTGGAATCCGCGCTCTGATCAAAGAACAGAATGCCCCAACGCCCCTCGCTGCCATCCCGGGTAAATACAATGGGCTGTTCGGCCGTACCTGTGGCGGTCAATTTCCCTTCAATTCTCAAAAAGCCAAGATCAAAGGAAGGATCGAGATAATCGTCATGGGTTCCGGTATTAAAGCGCACTTCCACCCCGGGTTCGATTTCCAGAACCGAGTCCTGTGCCACGATGGCTTCGCCGCGGATAAGATACGGACTACCGCTTAACGTCCATTTACCGGAAACATATACGCCGTTTTCAATCGTTGTTTGTGCGGTGGCTAAGTGGAGCAGGTAAAGAAGGATAAAACCGACCAAGGTAAACCATTTCATCTTTAATTTCCCCTGCGTTTTTTTATAGGCGGGTAAATCGTACGGATAGTATAACAATCAATAATTAAAATATAGTGACG
>CAZJNP010000434.1:0-3213 GCA_964547355.1 uncultured Calditrichaceae bacterium | reverse complement strand
GAATAGTAACGTAGTACTTTTGAAATCATGGACTCGAAACGAACTTTAAGTACAATAAAGGAGCCACAGCCTCAGGTAGGAGTGGGTGCGCTCGTCATCAACAATGGACGCGTACTTTTAGTGAAACGAAAGAATCCCCCGGCCGAAAATCAATGGGCCCTGCCAGGCGGAAAACTGTTGTAAGGGAAACCCTGCGGCAGGCAGCCGAAAGGGAAGTGCGAGAAGAAACGGGTATCAAAATTAAAGCCGGTGAGATTGTGCATATATTTGAACTGATCGACCATAATTCGGACGGTTCGGTTCGTTTTCATTATGTGATTGTGGATTTACTTGGAGAATATGTTAACGGACAACCGCGTCCGGGAGATGACGCGCTGGAAACCGGCTGGTTTTCAAAAGAAGAACTGAAGCGCCTTCAGGTGAATGCTACAACCAAAGAATTGCTGTTAAATAAAGTTGATTTTTAATGCCCAAATCTACAAACACGACACCAAAAACGCATAAGGAGGAAGTAATGAACAAAAAATTAACCGTAGTGTTAATGGCAGCGCTCAGCATAGCACTGTTGTTTTCCTGTACAGTCCTGAAAAAGGAGAAGGTACCGCCGCTAATCCCAATGGAAGATTTTTTCCGCAATCCCACTAAAACCGCTTTTCAACTATCCCCGAACGGCGAATATCTGGCTTTTATGCAACCGTGGAAGAATCGCCTCAACGTGCATGTTCAAAAAATCGGCGAAGATAAAGTAACGCGCATAACGAGCGCAGAAAACAGAGACATCGCCTGGTTTTTCTGGGCAAACAACGAGCGTATCGCTTATGTGCAGGACAAAGCCGGCGATGAAAATTTCAAATTGTATGCGGTTAATATCGACGGGTCCAATCCCAAGGTGTTGACCCCGTTCGATAAGGTGCGGGTGATGCCCATTGACGATCTTGAGGACAACCCTGATGAAATGATTATTCGAATGAACAAAAGAGATCCCCGCGTATTCGACGCCTATCGCATCAACGTCAATACCGGTGAGATGAAGATGATCGCCCAGAATCCGGGCAATATATCACAATGGATTACGGACTGGGAGGGCAAAATCAGGTTGGCCACTACCACCGACGGCGTGAATACCAGCCTGCTTTATCGGGAAGATGAAAGCAAACCTTTTAGAACTGTGCTCACCACCTCTTTCAAGGAAACATTGCAGCCGCTGTTTTTTACTTTTGACGACAAAAATATAATTTACGCGGCTTCCAATTTAGGACGCGATAAAACTGCGATTGTGAAGTTTGATGTACCAAATGCCAAAGAAATGGAAGTTATTTATCAGCATCCGGAAGTGGATGTATACCGGCTGTTAAAATCTAAAAAGAGGAAGATTATTACCGGCGTGATGTTCACGACCGATAAAAGACATTACCATTTCTTTGACGAGCAGCGTAAACAATTGCAAAAAGAGCTGCAAAAACGGCTGCCGAATTATGAAGTAGTGGTAACCAACAGGAATCGGAATGAGGACAAGGTGCTGGTACGTACCTATAGTGATAAAACGCGTGGTGCATACTATTATTATGATTTGAATACCAAAGAGTTCAGAAAGCTCGTTGATGTCAGTCCGTGGCTAAAAGAAGAATACATGGCCGACATGAAACCGATTCAGTACCAGAGCCGCGACGGGTTGACCATTCATGGATATTTGACTCTTCCCAAGGGTGTGGAACCCAAAAATCTACCGGTGGTCGTCAATCCGCATGGCGGCCCATGGGCCCGCGACACCTGGGGGTTTAATCCGGAAGTTCAATTTTTAGCCAACCGCGGATACGCTGTGTTGCAGATTAATTTTCGTGGTTCCACCGGTTACGGCAGAAAGTTCTTGGAAGCCAGTTTCAAACAATGGGGCAAAACGATGCAGGACGACATCACCGACGGCGTAAAGTGGCTGATTGAAGAAGGCATTGCCGATCCCAAGCGGATCGCGATCTACGGCGGTTCTTACGGTGGTTACGCCACACTGGCCGGTTTAACGTTTACCCCTGATTTGTATGCCTGCGGTGTGGATTATGTGGGCGTATCCAACCTGTTTACTTTCTTAAATACCATTCCGCCATACTGGAAACCCTATCTTGACATGTTCCATGAAATGGTGGGAGATCCGGTAAAGGATAAACAACTTCTGGAAGAGGCTTCTCCGGTTTATCATGCGGATAAGATTAAAGCGCCTCTGTTCATCGCCCAGGGCGCCAATGATCCGCGCGTGAATAAAGCCGAGTCCGATCAGATGGTGGAAGCGTTGAAGAAACGCGGAGTTGAAGTGGAATACATGGTAAAAGATAACGAGGGACACGGTTTCCACAACGAAGAAAACCGTTTCGATTTTTACGCTGCCATGGAAAAATTCTTAGCCAAACACATCGGCGGAAGGACGGCGCAGGCGGAAAAGAAATAATCGCTAAAGATTTAATAACAATGCAAAAGCTGCCTGGTTTTACCGGGCAGCTTTTTTTATTTTAATGTGACCTTAAATATTTTAGGTCAGGTGAAAGAAAAAAAACAACAGGCCACTCCTGTGAAGTTCCGGTTCAATGGATGTGTGACATTTCTAAAATAGGTCAACAGTTAAACCTATGGGTAAATTTGGGCAATGGTAAAATCCCGAGTGTATGGTATAAGGCATATTATCGGTATTTGTCGTCTTTAAACCATATGCCGTTCTGATAGTCAGTTTGGCTTTGTTGTTAAATCCCTCCACAACACCGGAAGATAGCCTTGGATTAGTATCAAAATTAAGGATTAAGTCACTTTTTTCTTTAAGCATGTTAGAGACTTTTTTCATGGGAGAAAGCTTCGTACGGTTTGTTCGTGTACACCATTCTTTCAAGAATCTTTTCGCACATTTAGAAGGCTGCGGAATTAGTGAAGGAAATTAATGCGCCCAAAGATGAACAACGAACAGGTTCGGAGTATGTTAACAAGACTATTCAGGAACAGGATGATGTAATTCAACAAAATAGATCCAGTCTAAAAAGACGTTAGCATGTCTAAAGATTTTTTTAGCCAAGTCGAACAATTAATCAATACTATTGCTTTTGTGGGTGTCTATGTAGCTATGGATTTGAAGTATAAAAATCTGAAGAAAGAGATGTATGTGTCAAAATCTCGGACAAAAGTAAAAATCGCTAAAGAAAAAAATTAAAAAGGATAAACTAGGCAAGACAAGTG
>CAZJNP010000433.1:0-3220 GCA_964547355.1 uncultured Calditrichaceae bacterium | reverse complement strand
AAGCAACCCAATAAATCCGAATGAAATAGGTTACTATAATACTCCTGGATATGCATTCGGTATAACTGTCAAAGGGGGGGTAGCCTTTGTAGCGGACGAGAATGGAGGTTTACAAGTAGTTGATATTAGTAATCCAGCTAACCCCAAAAAAATGGGTCATTATAACACATTTTCTGCACACGGAGTTTCAGTAAATAATAATTTTGCTTATGTGGCAAATGGGTTTCTCGGTTTAAGAGTCATTGATATAAGTAATCCGACTAGTCCACAAGAAGTCGGTTATTGTAATATACCAGATTTTGCATGGGGACTTGTCACGTCAAATACCTATGCTTATGTTGCAGCAAGTGATTCAGGCATGAGAGTTATCGATATTACTAGTTCCTCTAGCCCAATAGAAGTGGGAAGTTTTTATGTGAATTATTATAACAGTTTTCAAATGTATGCTTCAACTCTTGGAATTACTATGAAGGAATCATTAATCTATGTCGTAGATGATTTAGAATTACATATTCTAGATGTTAGTAATCCTGCTAGCCCCCAAGAAATAGGCTATTGTTATACGCCAAGTGGTGCCTATGGTGTTGCTGTTAAAGATAATCATGCTTATATCGCAGGTGGTTACCAAGGTATGCGGGTGATAGATATAAGCAATAAAAAATACCCCAAAGAGGTAGGATATTACAATTCACCAACTGATAGTTGGATTAGGAGTATCACGATAAAAGGTGATTTTGCTTATATTGGTAAAGGCTATGATGGATTACGAATAGTAGATGTTGCTAACCCAGCAAAACCAAAAGAAATCGGTTATATTAATATACCTGATTATGCAAGAGGCATTTCGGTGAAAAGCAATTACGCTTTCGTAGCTGCTGAGGATTCAGGTTTAAGGGTAATTGATATAAGCAATCCCACCAAACCTAAAGAGAAAGGATATTATTATACCCCAGGTACGGCCTATGATGTAGCAGTTAGCGGTAATTATGCTTTTTTGGTAGATAAATATGAAGGTTTACGTATTATTGATATTAGTAATCCGTCTAATCTAAAGGAAGTTAGTTCTATTATCCTATACGGATATCCCGAAAATATAGCTGTAAATGGTATATATGCTTATGTTGCGGAAAAAAGCAACGGATTAAGAATCTTTGATATAAGCGATCCATTAAGTCCAAAAGAGATAAGCCGATATGATTACTATGCAAATGACGTTTCAATAAAAGGCCCATATGCTTTTATAGTATCTCGTTACTCATATGGTTTAAAGATATTAGACATTAGTGATCCTAAAAATCCTAAAGAATTGGGTAAATATTTCAGATTTGAAGATATATATAGTGTGACTACCATTGATAATTTTGCCTATTTGTCGTGCACTGATGGCCTAAAAGTTGTTGATGTAAGAGATCCTAAGAATATTAATGAAGTCGGATATTATGATTTACCTGGTTACTCTTGGGGTTTGGCAGCAAATAAAGAATACATATATATAGGCAATAGCGAATATGGGATGTTAATTTTGTGTAATGATTTGTATACAGGGATTATAGAAAACACATCTAATGCACTTAAAATATTCACCTTAAGCCAAAACTACCCCAACCCCTTTAATCCCATAACAACGATTGAATATTCTTTACCCAAGGCAGGTGATGTAGAGTTAAGTGTTTTCAATGCACTGGGACAAAGGGTCGTTACGTTGGTGGACGGATACAAACCGGCCGGTTATTACAAGGTTAATTTTAACGGTAAGGATTTAGCCTCCGGCGTGTACTATTACCGTCTGACAGCAGGGGATAAGTTTAGTGCCGTCAAAAAAATGTTGTTAATCAAGTAAACAACGGAGGGTAAGATGAAACTATTTATTCTCAGTATCTTACTGTTGTTTCCTCTGGTGCTTTGTGCGTCTGACCTGCCAACGCGCCAGTTTCAGACGGTGCAGCCGTTGCAAAAAGAGTTTATGATTGCCGCCCGGCTTCAGCATCCCGCCTTTGATACCGCACAGGGAATGATTCCGGCCGCAGTGATGGATTCCGTACAAAAAGAGCTGACGCAGTGGGAAAAGAAATACCACCTGTTTTTTGATCGCACGCTGCTGGATGAAAAAATAAAATCGGGACTTACGGTTTCGGCTGCTACCGATACGGTAAGACCTGATGTCCCGGAACCATTTACCTCACAACTGGCTAAAACCACGTTGAATGAAAAAAAACTAATAAACGGCCTTATGCAGTATTTAAGCACAGGCTATATGGAAAATTCTTACCGCACTTACTACCATTATGATGAAAAAGGACGCTATAGCGGTTATGTTACAGAAAGAACGTCTTCTTACAGTTATAATTGGTACGAAGATTACCGTTTGCTGATCAGCTATAACGCAGTGGATAGTGTGATTGAAGAATTGTACCAGGATTGGGACTATTATAACGATGAATGGGTCAACGACAGCCGTTACGTTTATGACTGGGATGAAAACGGAAACCAGACGTATTATGGCAGGCAGTATTGGCAGGACGGCGAATGGACCAAGCAATATGAATATATCTGGAATTTTGATGACGAGGGGAATTTAATTGAAACATCTTACAAAAGATGGGATTGGAACGGTGATTTATATACGTACTGGTGTTATAGAAATCTTTTTACTTATGACGACAATGGAAATCGTATCGAGGTCATTTATCAGTCCATGAACACCGATGGAGATTGGGTCAACGACACACGATGGACAGATAGTTATGATGATAATGATTATCTCATTAAGGAACTCATCGAAACCTGGCAGAGTGACCACTGGGAAAATGAATATCACTGGACTTATTCTAACGATGTCAACGGAAATAGTTTGCAGGCGATTGGCGAGGATTGGGATAACGGACAATGGGAGTTAGACGCCCTGTGGACGTATCAGTATAACGATCAACAGTTGGTAACGGAATTATTAGTTCAACACCGCAGCGACGACGTCTGGGTAAATGCATACCGCTATCTTTATGAATACGATGCCAAAGGTAATGAAACGCTTTATCTGAGCCAGTCATGGTGGGACAATGCCTGGCATGATCGATACCGTCATGAAACCGAGTACGATGCGGCAGGTAATATTGTCAGAAGGGAATATTTAAGTCTTTATGAAGATAAAATATATTATGGATACAGATATTATTATGACTATGATGATAAAAATCATTTGATATTAAATATCAGACAATAT
>CAZJNP010000432.1:0-3220 GCA_964547355.1 uncultured Calditrichaceae bacterium | reverse complement strand
GTTTAATCTGGACCCGGGATATCTTACCCTGGCCAAGGTTGTGCTGGCCACCACCAAAGATTACAGCCACCGGTTGTATCTGGGTAGGGGTATTTACGGTGATCTGCACCTTGTTTTCAAAGACAAGGCCTACCAGGCCCAGCCCTGGACGTATCCTGATTACCGTCAGCCGCTGGCGTTGGAATTCTTTAGCGAATTGCGCCGATTGTACCAGGAACAACTTCGGTTTTATTTGGAAGAATCGCTTAAAAACACTTGATTGTTTTGCCATATTTCCTTTAATTACTGGTTGTAGAATTCCCTCTGATTGTATCCAAAACAGGAGCAGTTATGACAGATATTTTAATCATTCTGTTGATTGCCTATTTATTTGGTTCCTTCCCAACGGCAATCATCGCCGGTAAACTTATGCGTAAAATCGATATCCGCGATTATGGCAGCGGCAACGCCGGTGCTACCAATGTGTTTCGGGTGCTGGGCTGGAAAGCGGCGTTAACGGTGCTATTGATTGATATGCTGAAAGGGTTTATTCCCGTTTTCTGGATCACCCCCATGATTCATTCCGATCCGCAAACAGTTATTTATTATCAGATCGGTGCAGCTATTGCCGCGATCATCGGACACATCTGGACGGTTTTTGCCGGATTCAAGGGCGGCAAAGGTGTGGGCACGTCCGCCGGCGTATTCTTGGCTCTGGCGCCGGTTTCGCTATTAATCGCGCTGGCGGTGTTTAGCGTAATTGTGGCCTTAACCCGTTACGTTTCTTTAGGCTCTCTCCTGGCGGCGTTGACTTTTGTTTCCGTCATGGCACTGAGGAAGTTTATCTTTGGAATTCCGGTTCCGGACGTTCTTTTTTATCTTAGCGTGGTCGTGGGGGCATTAATCTGGTACGCCCATCGGCAAAACATCAAACGTCTGTTGGCAGGCAATGAGAATCGATTAAATTTTGGCTCATCAAAGCAGTAACAGGATAAAATCAAGTTCTGTTTAAAATTAAAAACGGGCTATTTTTATAGTTCATCGATGATCTTATTGGGAGGAATCAAATAATGAACGTTACCATCATAGGAGCCGGTAGCTGGGGAACAGCGCTCGGACTGGTGCTATTCGAGAACAAACATCGCGTTAAATTATGGACCATCGAACAATCGACCATCGACGATGTAAAAAATAAAAGGGAAAACAGCCGCTACCTGCCGGGTGTGCAAATTCCCGATCAAATCCTGTTTACCAAAGATCTGGAAGAAGCGCTAAAAGACGCCGAGTTGATTGTTAATGCGGTGCCCTCGCAGGTCACGCGCAAGGTGGTGCCACAGGTAACCGCCATCCTGCCCGGGAACGATTTGTACTGGGTTACCGTATCAAAGGGTATAGAAAACAATACTTACAAGCGGATCAGCGAGGTCATTTCCGAGGTAGGGAATATTCCGTCGGATCGGATTGTCGCTTTATCCGGGCCGAGCCACGCGGAAGAGGTGTCCCGAAAAGTGCCTACAGCGGTGGTGGCGGCCTGTAAAAACTTAGACACAGCCCGGCTGGTACAAAAAACCTTTATGACGCCGTTTTTCCGGGTGTACGCCAGCGACGATATTATCGGGGTGGAACTGGGCGGAGCCCTGAAAAACATTATCGCGTTGGCGGCCGGCATTTGCGACGGCGCAGGTTTCGGAGACAACACCAAAGCCGCTTTAATGACCCGCGGTCTGGTGGAAATAAACCGCATGGGTGCAGCCCTGGGTGCCCGGCCTAACACTTTTGCCGGTTTGAGCGGCATGGGCGATTTGATCGTTACTTGTATGAGCCGCCATTCCAGAAACCGTCATGTGGGAGAGAAAATCGGCAAAGGAAGAAAATTGCAGGAAGTGCTGGATGAAATGGTGATGGTTGCGGAAGGCGTAAAAACCACACTGTCCGCCTATGAACTGGCAAAAATTAAAAAAGTGGAGATGCCCATCACGGAACAGATTTATTTGACGCTGTTTGAAAACAAGTCGCCCCACCAAGCGATGCTGGATTTGATGACGCGTGAATCCAAAGTGGAAGATTGGGGATAATTCACCAAATGCCATAGATGGGAAGTGAAAAATTTACGACATGAATAATAAACCTGCGGGAGGGTGAACCATGATAAAATCCATTTTATTGCCGATCGACGGTTCCACGTATTCGGAAGCCGTTTTACAATACGGCAAATACCTGGCGGAAAATCTGGATGCCGCCCTCCATGTGTTAACGGTGATTGATATTCGTCTTTACGAGTGGAATTTGGCCGCCGGCACCGATAGTTTCGTGCCGGTGATACCTTCCAGCGAGTTCCAGGAAGAATCTCAGCGGGTGCAGGAAGAACGCGCCGATCGCATCCTGAAGAAAGCGGATGAAATCCTTAAACCAACCGGTTTAACTTATGATCTGATCAAGCAGTCTGGTATTCCGGTGGATGAAATCTGTCAGGAAGCGCGTACGAACGATCTGGTGATCATGGGCGTGCGCGGCGAATATGAACGCTGGCGTAATAAACTATTAGGTGCTACCGTGGAATCCGTCACCCGTCAAATCAACACTTCCACCCTGTTGGTGGACAAGAAATTTGAACCCTTTGAATCCGTTATCTGCGGATATGACGGAAGTAATTATGCGATTAAGGCGCTGCAAATTTCCGCTTATCTGGCCATGTCCATGAAAAAAGACCTCAATGTGATCGCGGTGTTTGATTCCGAAGATGAAGGGAAAGAGGTGCTGGACGAAGCCGCGCGATATTTACAACCTTACAAAATTCCCTTTAAACTGTTTCTGGAAAAAGGCGATGTGACCGAAGAGTTAATCACGCTTCGGAAAACGATTGAACGGCCAAGCCTGATCGTTATCGGCAGTTACGGGCATTCCCGACTCAGGGAAGCCATTCTTGGCAGTATTACTGTGGAAGTAATGCGCAAGGCGGATAAACCTATTATTCTGGCAAAATAAGTGAACCTCTCGTTCTTGAGAATTAAGAGTTTTTTTTACACAACGATCTGATCATTCATTTATGCAGGAGTTCGGAGGGTATTGCAGAAAGAAAGAGTCCGTTTTAAATAGAAGAAATTCACGAATTTCACGAATGATCACGAACTTCTTTTCTCTAAAATAGATGCCTTTTGAAATTTGTGCAATTCCTGTAATTCGTGTTTTTTATTATAAACGTATTTTGTTAAAGAAAATTTACCGGCTAATGGTTATTACC
>CAZJNP010000431.1:0-3231 GCA_964547355.1 uncultured Calditrichaceae bacterium | reverse complement strand
TTCCGAATGCTGGATTTTTAATTTTAGATTCTGATGCCTGCTGCCGGTCAAATTTTGTCCTTAGCCATTGACGCACATAAACGTCCGCTTTTAACACTACGGCTTCCGGGTCATTAAAGGGTTTAAGAAGCCGCATCGCCCGGTCGAATTCTTTTAAATAAAAGAACACTCTGGCTTGGAGCAAATCGCGGTTAATTGTGAGCTGCGAAAAATGATTCTGGGTAAAAAAATTGAAATCTTCTTGGATCTGTTTTAGAAGAGAAGCATAACTTTCTTCTTTTTTTATCTGATATTGACTGGTATTGTGATTTGCGTTGCCTACTTCGATGACCTTCACAGTAAGCCCGTCGGGCGCTCGTTGACTGACGATTATATAAGACGCCCCCAGGCCTTTTGCAACGTGTCGCCAAAAAGAAACATTGCTGAAAGAATCCGGGCCCACAGTTTCCAGCAGCCATTCCCAGCGGTGCAAAAAGTAACGATCTTTTAATGAATCCGTAAAGCTGGTTTGCTGGAAGAATTCAGCGAATTCGAACGATGAGGCGTCAGTGGACAACGTGCCATTCGCCTGAAGCGTGGGTAGCACAACGATGCGCTGCTGTGGCTTGGGTGGTTGTAAAACGATCCAAAGCGTAACATAAACAAAAAGAAATAGCAACGTGAAAACCAAGCGTGCTTTTTTACTTTTTGTACCTGAAATCAATTCCGACCGTCGTAAATAAATGAACAGCAGATGGACGGTAAATAAAATAAACAGAAAAAGAAAGAATCCCCCGGGAACCTGCCCCGACAGTACGTCATACAAATCGCTCATTCCAACTCCGAAATTGATGTTATATACAAAAAAGCCGGTAAAAAATATACCGGCTGAATTTTTATGAATCCTTTGCGGGGGCTTCGTCCGGCCCTGACTGAGAAACCTCGGTATCTTTTTTCTGACCCTGCTCCTGTTTTTCTGCAGCAGCCTCCGGCGTTTTTTCTTTGGTCGTTTTGATTTTGGATTTAGAGAATGCCGGCGAATCTATTTTTTCTCCCCGCAATACCATATCGATTTGTTCGCCGTCCAGAATTTCATGTTCCAGCAAAGCCTTGGCCAATGCGTGCAGTTTATCCAGATTATCATGTATTATCTTTTCCGCCCGCTCCTGGGCTTTCTGAACAATCGCTTGTACTTCTTTATCGATTTCCTGAGCAATTTTTTCGCTGTAATCGCGGTGCTGTGCTATTTCCCTCCCCAGGAAAATTTCCTGTTCCTTTTTACCAAAGGTAACCGGACCCAGCTTTTCGCTCATGCCCCACTCACAAACCATTTTCCGCGCTAAATCTGAAGCCTGTTCGATGTCGTTTCCGGCGCCGGTAGTAAGCTGATTAAACACAATTTTTTCCGCGGCTCGTCCGCCTAACAACTGGGCAAGCATCCCCTCCAGGTACTCCCTGGAATATGTGTGCCGCTCATCGATCGGCAAATAGGCGGTAACGCCCAGTGCCCGACCACGCGGGATGATGGTCACCTTGTGCACCGGATCCATACCCGGAGTTAGCTTGGCTACCAGCACATGGCCGGATTCATGATAGGCGGTGGTCTTCTTTTCCTTGTCGCTGATCAACATGGACTTACGTTCCATACCCATCATAATGCGGTCTTTTGCGTCCTCAAATTCCGCCATGGTCACTTTATTTTTATCGCGCCGGGCGGCCAGTAAAGCCGCTTCGTTGACCAGGTTGGCCAGATCAGCGCCGGAAAGTCCGGGAGTACCTTTAGCCAAAGCATCAATATCCACGGAATCGTCGATGGGCACATTACGGGTATGAACACGAAGTATTCCAGCCCTGCCGTTCACATCCGGGCGGTCCACTACGATTTGGCGATCAAATCTGCCGGGCCGCAGCAGAGCGACATCCAGTACATCGGGACGGTTGGTAGCGGCAATCAGGATCACGCCTTCTTTGGTGTCAAAACCGTCCATTTCCACCAGCAACTGGTTCAGCGTCTGTTCACGTTCGTCATGCCCGCCGCCCAATCCTGCGCCGCGGTGGCGCCCAACGGCATCAATTTCATCAATAAAAATAATACAAGGCGCATTCTTACGCCCCATCTCAAACAAATCGCGCACACGGCTGGCACCCACACCGACGAACATTTCCACAAAATCGGCTCCGCTCATGCTGAAAAAAGGCACGCCGGCCTCCCCGGCTACCGCTTTGGCTAACAACGTTTTTCCGGTTCCGGGAGGTCCTAACAGCAGAGCACCTTTAGGAATTTTTCCTCCTAAGCGCGTAAACTTGCTGGGATCTTTGAGGAATTCAATAATTTCCTGCAGTTCCATTTTGGCTTCGTCCGCGCCGGCCACATCCTTAAAGGTTACTTTAGCCTTATCTGCCGTAAGCAGCTTCGCTTTGCTCTTGCCAAAACTAAATATGCCGCGACTGCCTCCGCCCTGCATCCGTCGGGCCAGAAAAATCCAGGCTACCAAAATCAGCACCCACGGCAAAATGTTCATCAGCATTAAGCTCCACTGATCCGAGGGCTCCACAAAACGAATGGGAATATTGTTTTTCTCCCAGGCTTCCACCATGGTGTTATCAATATAGGGCAGTACGGTGCGGATGTATTGCCCGCGGCGGGATGTTTTAGGTCCCTGGAACACTTCCAGATCGCGCAGTTTTCCCTGAAAAATGTTTTCTTTAAGTGTAACCTTGCCGCTCTCGATTTTGTTTTCTTTAAGTAAACGCTGATAAACCGTAAAATCTACTTCAATTTCATCCGGCCTGTTGCTCGGCCACATGGTAGAAAATACAATCGCCGCTAAAAGGATCAATATCCAGATCAGCCCTGTTTTGGAAGCCTTTTTCCACTGGAACTCATCGTTGTTATTTTCATTTTTTTTCATCGGCGACTTATTATTTTCAGGACTTTTATTCATCCAGAAACATCTCCTTCCTGTTCAATATAATAAATCGATCTTAAATTTCTTTTCAATTGTCCATCATCCAGACCGTAACCAACCACAAATTTATCTTCTATATTAAACCCGATATAATGTAATTTGATCGGAGCCTGATTTTTTTCCGGCTTATTTAATAATGTAGCAAAACGCAGGTCCACCGGTCCAAATGCCCGCAGCATGTTTTCTAGAAACTGCACCGACAAACCAGAATCCACAATATCTTCCACTACAATCACATGACGGTCTTTGATATCGGCGCTTAAAGGCTTTAGCACCTTAATAT
>CAZJNP010000430.1:0-3232 GCA_964547355.1 uncultured Calditrichaceae bacterium | reverse complement strand
AATCACATTTGAGCGCAGCATCCGGAACTCGCCGTTGCCGGCCGTCAGAACACCAAAGAATATAAAGAAAATAAGGCTATTTATTATAAACTTCATTATAATCCGATTACCAGTAGTGTAAACGGAATATACACAAGGTAAATAAAGTTATCAAGATCGAAATTAACAAATCCGGATCGATGCGGCAAAACAACGTAAGCACTTCTGATTAAAAACCCATTACATTCTTCCACTCACTTTTTATTTTGTGCTAAAAGCGAATTGAAAGGCCTTCTTTAACCGACCGCCGTAATAGTCTTTCAATCCTTCCGTCACCTGAACGCTATATTCTGTATTTGCCAGAAGAGTATCGGGAATTAACGCCACTTTGGAATAGCCCTGATGAAATTCTGCGCTGATCTCGAAATTCGTTTGAGGCGTAAAGGAAATGTGGTCGACCAGGCTGTTTTCATCGATCAGATTGTTGAAGTACAGGTAAATCTTGGTGGATTGTGGTAAAAAGCGCTGGCCGGGCAAAGGGTTGGTGCGCACTACTCTTAAAGGCTCCGTGCGAAATGTAATGGTGGTATCATTTAAAAGCCAAGTGCCGCCTATTTCCCTCAGCCCCGCTTTGATGGTGACGGCGATGGTCGTATCCGGCATCCAGGAGAGGCTGGGTGCAATTCTAAGGTAGGATCCTCCAACCTGATTAAAATTTATGGGATGTTCCGGAGATGTTACAACATAGTCATGAACATCTCCGTTAAGATAACCGTTAAAATGGAACCGCACCGGCCATCCGCTGTTGTAGTAATCATAATAAACAGTAAAATCTTTCAACATAAAGTTTTCAACGGTAAACGAAGAAGTATATGGATATTCCAGATGTTCCCCGGTGGTGGTGGTTATGGTGGTATCCAGTGAAAAGGTGTAAGCGGTACCGTACTGGAAATCACCGCCGATGTAGTAGTAATGGGTTGATCTGGTCAGCGATGAATAGGCGTCAAACGTTAAATTCTGCAAAGGGGGTTCGAACTTAAAACCGCTGCGCAGGCTGTTCATGTCGATGGGCATGGAAAAAATCAGGATGATGCGACCGTCCATCCCGTGACTTCCGCGGTAAAACTCCACATTCTGCTGGTTTTGGTACGGTGAAACGCCGATCAAAGGAAACGGTAAAGTGGCCAGAGAAATATTGCCCAGATCGTACACCTCGCCGTCATCCACATCCACGCCCGTCAATTCATAACTGCCGAAACCATCGGCCGAGGCGACAATTCGGTAAACGCCCGGCGCCACCCCGTCAAAGATAAAATAACCGTCCTCGGTGGTAGTCTGGGCAATCTGCTTACCCTGATACAAACCAACCGTAGCCGTGACTTCTTTTGGAAGCACAATGCCGGTAATCGCTCCCGGTTGTTTTTCAAGGGTAACGGTTAGTTCTTGTTTACAGGAAAAGAGCAATAATACGATCATGGTAACAAGGACGGAGTGCTTCATTTTTTTCCCCTTCTTTGAACATTACACGTTTGCCAAGCATCTATATGAAAGACCTGATTTTCATCACATGATTGTCAACGTGAATACTTGTGAAAGGTAATACACTTCAAAAAATACCCGTTAAATAAAATGTCGTAACGTTTTCGGGTACCTTTTTTTGAATGAATTAATCGAATCTAATCGATTGGTGATAAAAAGGTAGGCAATTAACAGCAACCGAATCAAGAGCAATATTAATTCACCCGTTAAGAATTCTTCGCCTTATTCCCACGGAGGCGTAATGCCCAGCTCTTTTAATTTTTCTTCAAATTCGAAACGCTCCAGATTGGGCCGCAATTTCCCATCCTTGTATGTGACGAATCCCACGCTTTCCGCCACTTGTAATGCCTGCTGCGTATCACCGGAATAAAGCGCTTTGAGAATTTCTTTTTCGGCGTGGGAAAAATACTGTCCCTTTAAACGATAATCGGTGAACGCCTCCCAGGTCAACGGCACCCAACGGCTGACGATTTGTTCCCCGATGATGGTGGCATAGGTGCGTATCTCGTACTGGGCATGGGCTTCCATGCGCAAGGCCAAAAAATGCAGCAGATTGTGCAGATCGATTTTCCAGTATGCCTCGGTATAAGTGCAAAGCGGCAGGTCTTTGCGGGCCTGTTCACGGGCCACGCCAAGATTAATGCGTTCCTCGTAGATGGATCGGCTTAGCCGATGCAGTTCCTTTTCCTGTTCGGAGAGTTTCCTTCCCTGTTCCTCTTCCAAAAAGCCTTCGCTGCCCTGGCGGTTTACCGTGGCCTGCAACCGCCATTGATCGGGGCGCGTCTCCAGCGCGGCATCGATGGCTACGGAATAGCGGGTGGAGTATTCGTTTACATTGGCCGTGCGGTGTCGGATCCACTGCCGCCACGCGTCCATGGGCACGCGCACGTGCAGTTTAATTTCGCACATTTCAAAAGGCGTGGTATGGTGGTGACGCATCAGGTAGCGAATCAAACCGCGGTCTTCATGGCGTTTTTTGGTGCCGCGTCCGTAGCTGACCCGGGCCGCCTGAACAATGGATTCGTCGGTGCCCATATAATCCACCACCCGGACAAAGCCGTCGTCAAGCACATGAAAAGGTTTGCCAAGAATTTCATCTATTTCGGGACTTACCGGGCGCGTTAAACGCTCTGCCTGTTCGGTCATCGAATACTCCTTTAATGATAGATAACGGGTTTTATGCGGTAAAATTATAAATATAAGATTCCGGGATATGAAACTCAATTTTATCTGAATGTCCCCGGGCCCTTGGAATGGAGACTGGTAGGTTGGGGAAAAAGTTTAATCTGCTTTGAATATGAGAATGAGCAAGAGTAGGAAAAAGGGAAAAACAGCGTTGTGTGTTTATCCAATAAATTTGAATTATATTGCACCTAATGTATTGATTACTATTTCGTGAAATTTGTGCATAAATTCCCTCAAGGGCGGTCGAGTTTATTTAAGAAAGAGGGACGACGAAAATTATTTGCATCTTATTTTTCTGACCTTCAATTTTGAAATTTTTATTTTCAAGCGAAACCATTAAACGGAGAAAGAAATCTTGGCTTTAAACATCGAACGGGTGCTGGATATTCTGGAACAAACTTATGGCGGAACCCAAACCGCCTTGCGTTACCAATCCCCTTTTCAGCTATTGGTGGCTACCATGCTGGCCGCGCAAAGTACGGATGTGCGGGTAAACATCGTAACAAAAGAACTGTTCAATGCTTTTCCC
>CAZJNP010000429.1:0-3246 GCA_964547355.1 uncultured Calditrichaceae bacterium | reverse complement strand
GGCCGACACATACCAGATGTGCCCGATATGATCACTTGGATTAATATTAATATATTTTTCTTTGATAATGCTTGCCGTATCCCCATTAACAGTGGTTATTTTTAGTTTAACATTATAGGTCCCTGAAGATTGGTAGGTGTGAACTGGATTTTGTTCCGTTGAAGTATTCCCATCCCCAAAATCCCATTCCCATGTGGTTATGGTCTGGTAATAGGATAAAGACCGGTCATAAAAAGAAACCGTTAAAGGGGCATATCCCTGCGTGGTATCAGACCAGAACTCTGCAGTGGGGTTATATTTGGGTTTTAAATTAAAAATCGCTGACTGATTGTCTGTAAAATCGTAATTGCCTGGTGTTAAATCATTTAAATAATAATAGCCATCATAAGCGCCGGACCAGCCCCAGTTAAAATGAAAATAGTTATCATCCTGATAGCCATCGCAAACAAAAGCATGATTACCACCTGTATAATAGACCGGATAGCCTTTGTCCAGATCGGTTCTTAATTTGGCTTCCCATATAGAATCTGCATAATAATACTTGTAAAGTTGCTCCAATGAATCCGAATATCCAAAGTATTGGGGAAAAGCCAAAGGCGGTTTCCCGTTACAGGCGGAAGAGGAATAAGGCCCATATTCCATCTCAACAGAAACACCACAATGGAACATAATTGTTGCAGTCGGTTCATTATAGGTTGTTACATTGTTCGGCATTTGATCCCAATCATACACAGTCTCTAAAAAATTTGCATAAATCCAGCCGTATTCATCATGTAAATATTCATGTTCTCCTAAACCATTGTTAGGATATTCCCAGTATTTCATCACCTGGGCCATGGCTGTTGCGATGCATCCGGTATACGTATGCCCACAGGGTCCTTCCACATCTGCCGGACAGGATTCATTATAGTAGCAATCCTGATTCCAGGTGGTCTGTAATAGAGGGGCAACTTCTTGAACCTGGTACGTCTTGTTGTCACCATACAGATAACTGTTCCATAAATTTAGGATCTTTTCATCCGGTGAGATATGCTCCTTTTTAGCCTGCAAAATCTCTTTTTTTCTCATCTCCAGCCAATCCTTTAAAGCCGGCGGTAAATTTTGATTGGTAAATTTTCCTTTAAAAGAATAACCGATTACTGGAACAGCCGCATCATCACCGGCAATAATAACATAACCGGCCGGTGAGGTATTGAATACAAAATACACCGTATCCTGATTTTCTTTAACAATTTGAGTTTGAGAAATCTGGTACTGTACAGATTGCGCGGTATGACTATTCAACCAATTAATGGCTACTTTTTCAGCCTTGTCAAGAGTAACCGTTTTGGCCATTGAAAATGAAAAAATGTTTAATAATCCGATGAAAAATATAAGCATTAGTTTTTTCATTTTTCCCATCTCCTATTTTACCAATACCATTTTAATAACCTGCTCAAACGTACCGGCCTGGATTCGGCAGAAGTAAATGCCTGAACTCAGGTCACTTAAATTAACGTTTGTTTCGTAAATACCCGGGATCTGTTTAGTATTAAGCAGGGTTTTTATTTTTTACCATTAATATCAAAAAGTTCCAGTTTTACCCGGGACGTTTTAGCCAATGAATATTTAATGGTGGTTGTCGGATTAAAGGGATTGGGATAATTCTGATAAAGGGAAAAGTGCTCCGGTATTCCAGAGGCCGAAGAACGCATACTGCTGGGGCCGCTGCTCTCATACCAGGCAATTTTGTCATCATTAGATGAAGCGGACAGGACATCCACATCACCATCGCCGTCCAAATCAATGGCATACACCGACATTGCCCAATCAGCCGAAGTGGATATGACCTGTTCGGTAAAATTTTGACTGCCATCGTTCTCATACCAGGCAATTTTATCATCGTATGATGATGCTGATAGCACATCCACATCTCCGTCACTATCCAGATCAATAGCATATACCGAATGTGCGCTATCTGCAGAGTTTGTTATGACATGCTCGGTAAAATTTTGAATCCCGTAATTTTCATACCAAGCAATCTTGCTGTCCTTATATGAAGCAGAAAGCACATCTACATCACCGTCACCATCGAGATCAATGGCAAACACTGAATAGGCGCCATGAGCCGAATTGGATATATTATGTTGTGTAAAACTTTGACTGCTGTCGTTTTCATACCAGTTAATCCTACCACTAATAGAAGAAGCGGAAAGCACATCCATATCACTGTCTCCATCCATATCAATAGCATACACTGACCTTGCCCCATCAGTCTTAGCTATGACCTTTTCCGTAAAATTTTGATTTCCATCGTTCTCATACCAGGCAATTTTATCATCATAAACTGATGCTGACAGAACATCGATATCCCCGTCACTGTCCATATCAATAGCATAAACTGAAGAGGCGCCATCAGCAGAAGTGTATATTACATGTTCAATAAAGTTTTGCATTCCGTCATTTTCATACCATGCAATTGTGTCATCAAATTCTGAAGCGGAAAGTACATCAACATCGCCATCACTATCCACATCAACAGCATATACCGAACAGGCGCCGTCAGCTGAACTAGAGATTACTTTTTCCGTAAAATTTTGATTCCCGTCGTTTTCATACCAGGTAATCTTGTTATCATTATATGAAGCTGAAAGCACATCCATATCTCCGTCACCATCCACATCAATGGCATATACCGAACAAGCCCCGTCAGCTGAATTAGATATTACCATTTTGGTAAAATTTTGACTCCCATCATTCTCAAACCAGGCAATTTTGTCTTCATTAGATGAAGCAGATAGGACGTCTACATCCCCGTCACCGTCCAGATCAATGGCATATACTGACTCAGGGCCAAAAGTAGAATCTGGCATGATATGTTCAGTAAAATTCTGGCTTCCGTCATTTTCATACCATGAAATTGTATTGTCATAATATAAAGCAGAAAGAACATCCACATCCCCGTCACTGTCCAGATCAATGGCATATATTGATCTTGCTCCATCTGCAGATGTGGATATGACATGTTCAATAAAATTTTGATTGCCGTCATTTTCATACCAGGCAATTTTATCGTCTGAACTTGAAGCGGAAAGCACATCCACATCCCCATCACCGTCCAGATCAACCGAGTAGACTGACTCTGCACCATTAGCCGAATCGGAGATGATATGTCCTAAAACTTGTTGATTACCGTCGTTTTCAAACCAGACGATTTTATTGTCATAACTTGAAGCAGAAAGCACATCAATATCCCCGTCACTATCC
>CAZJNP010000428.1:0-3248 GCA_964547355.1 uncultured Calditrichaceae bacterium | reverse complement strand
CTCATAAACCCTTTCACCGGAGCTGTTAAAAATATCGATTTTCACTTTTAAATTTTCAGGGATCATAAATTGAATCTGAGTTACAGAATTAAAAGGATTAGGATAGTTTTCAATAATCAAAAAGTGGGCAACTTTGAAATTGGTTTCGTGAATCGAACTTATAAATTCGCCATATATTTCCCCGTTGGTATTTGCATACACCAGTTCAAACGTCTTATTTCCGCCATAACCTTCCATTATATCATTGTTTTGATATGAAATCCCAATATCTCTCGCTAAAGTATGTTGGGTCGAAACATCGGGTAGAACCTGCGAAATATCTTTATACTCCGTCTCATAATCCAGTATGGTATCCGTCCCAGTGGTTTCACAAAAATATGAATCTCCAAAACGATCACCCTGCTGACATTTGAGACTATCAATCAGAATACCTTTACTCTGATTATTCCCTTCATCATATTCATATACATTTGCAGATATTGAATCCACCAGAATATATCTTATAATTCTATCCCCCGCACTGCTTGAATAAAGGTTTTCTTCTTCAACTATTTTGTACGAATATCCGTTCGACATCAAGGTGTCACCCAGAACTTGTTTTAATGCATAAAAGATCGTATCAACATCCGAGTTGTTTAGTTTCAACATAACTTGATACTGCCACAAATCACCAATGTTCAGGGGATAGAAAGAACAGGACGAATCAGTTTGACTATAGGATGATCCAGTTAATACCGCAAGTAATAGGAAAAAGGTGAGCTTTAACTTTTTTTTCATTCATACTTCCAACGGTTAGATGTGTCGGGATTATCCAACACAAAAGGCAAAACTCATTTGCCTATGTATTTTTAATTTATCAAAAATGCAGAAATGAAAATAACTATCAAAGCTCCCTAGTATTCTATCACGCTGTAAATTCCGCTTCAAATGCGGTAATTGATCTACTGTTTTATTTAAATCCCCGATAAAATTGGCTATAGCAGTAACTCTCAAGAAACGGCCTGATTCTGATGCATGAAGAAATCCAGCAGACCGGCGATGCGCTGTTTTAATTCTTGCCGGTGCACAATCAGATCCAAAAAGCCGTGTTCCTGGACAAATTCCGAACGCTGAAATCCGGGCGGTAAATCCTGGCCGATGGTTTGCTTAATCACGCGGGGACCGGCAAAGCCGATCAATGCGCCGGGTTCCGCCAAATTGACATCGCCCAGCATGGCATAACTGGCGGTGGTTCCGCCGGTGGTTGGATTGGTTAAGATGGAGATGTAGGGCAGTTTGTTCTCCG
This sequence comes from uncultured Calditrichaceae bacterium, assembly GCA_964547355.1. GTDB lineage: Bacteria > Calditrichota > Calditrichia > Calditrichales > Calditrichaceae > CAZJNP01. The sequence continues at coordinate 1,963 of CAZJNP010000428.1, read as the reverse complement.
CCAACACCGCAAGCTTGGCGCTGGTTTTGGCCAATTGCATCAAACTGAGTACGCCTTCGTGCATTCTGGCACCGCCGGATGAAGATAAAATGAGCAATGGACGATGTAATTCCAGGGCCTTATCCACGGCCCGGGAAATTTTCTCGCCCACCACCGAGCCCATGCTTCCGCCCATAAATCTAAAATCCATCAAAGCCATCACCACGGGATGGCTTTCGATCTCGCCCGTGCCGGTGACCACCGCTTCGGTCATTCCTGTTTTTTTGACCGTAGCTTTGTATTTGTCGCTGTATTTTTTAACGTCTTTGAAATTGAGCGGGTCTGTGGCCCTCAGATGTCCGTTGAATTCCTCAAAAGTTCCTTCATCAAAAAGAATGGAAATATACACCTCATGCCCGATTCTGAAATGATGATCGCATTTCGGACAGACGTACAGTTTCTTTTCCAATTCTTTTTTATAAATGATTTCACCGCAATTGTCGCATTTATGCCACAACCCGTCCGGCAGTTCTTTTTTCTCCGCCGGTTTCAAAGCTTCTTTTTTACGTTTAAACCAATCCATTTTACGACCTCATCGTAAGACTATAATTTGTTTTCCCGCACCATCACATAGGCGTCTTCGCCATCGGAATAATAATGTTCGCGTAGATATAATTTTCTAAATTTATATTTTAAATACAAATTAATTGCCGCCTGATTGGATTTGCGTACCTCTAAAAAGGCGATTTCATGTTTCGGGAAACGCTGTAACAGGTGTTCCAGCAATCGCCGGCCATATCCCCGGCGCCGCAATTCTGGCCGAACGGCGATATTGCTGATGTGCAACTCGCCGCTAAAATACCAGGAAACAGCATACCCCACCATCTCGCCATTTTCCTCTGCCACGCATGGGTAAGATATGGTTTTATTTTCTATTTCATTAAAAAAACTCTCCGCAGACCAGGCGTCCTTAAATATTTTGCGTTCCAGTTCCACAACCTGCGGCACGTCTTCCAGTTTCATCCTGCGAAATGTAACGCTCATAAAACTCCGGCAAAAGGACGCATATACATAGGTTCAATCGTTTCCGTATCGTCGGCGCCAAACCGATCGTACTTTTCTTTGCCAAGCGCCGCTAACCGACCGGCCGCAAAATCTGCAGAGGTTAAAAGCCGAGTATTTTTCTGTCCTAATTCTGACCAAACACTTTCCGGCAACTGTAAGTTTTTATGACAGATCAAATGACCTGCCGCAGGTATTAAGCCGGGTAACGCATCCTTACGGATTACTTGATGGTCGCGTATTTCGGTCAGCAAGCCGGGCCCGGTTTCGTGCCGTGCAAGGTAAATTTCGTTACGCCGTGCCTCAATCGCCGAAAACACTTCTGCTATTCCGGATAGCCGTTGCACCGCCAAGACTTGATGATTGGACACACCTACCAGCGGAAGCCCTCTTGCTTCGGCCAACCCCTGGGCAAAACTGAGACCGATCCTTAAACCTGTAAAGGAACCCGGGCCCACCGAAACAGCCACCACCTCCAGGTTATCCAGGGAACGCTTCGGTTCCATCGAAGACAAAAAAGCCGTGCCCTCCTGCACCAGCCGGGCCACCAGAGCCGCGTGCTGCATGGGCAATTCCAGATTGTATTCCAGCAGGGTACGACCATTTTCCCAAAAGGCAACGCTGCATAGTATATCCGACGTTTCGATCGCTAAAACCATTCGAATCCTAACCTTCTCTATAAAGTCGAAAGACGCGCGTGCCCCCTTCAAACTCGATTTTAATTTTATAATACCGGTCCAGATATTTTTCGATCAACTGTGGCCATTCGATAAACGTTACTGCTCCGGCATTGAACAGTTCTTCCAGACCCAAATTTGCCAGTTCCAGCTCGTGCTCGATGCGGTAAAGGTCCACATGGTACACAGGACGGGGACCGCTATACTGATAAATCAGAGCAAAAGAAGGACTGGCCGCTTCCTGC
>CAZJNP010000427.1:0-3248 GCA_964547355.1 uncultured Calditrichaceae bacterium | reverse complement strand
GACGATTGGTATGAGTACCGGGAAAACGAATTCGCCCTGTTTGGCAGGCGGACCCGTCGCCGCTTTCAACTAGGGGATCCGGTACGGGTGCGGGTAGCTTCCGTGTCGGTGGCCGAAGGAATGGCTGATTTTCAGCTACTTCGCCACAATCCCCAGAAAGGGAAAGGAGCTAAGAGATGATAGTCCAAAGGGGGAAAATCTCGATTACAGTCGCCAAATCTTTTCTTTTGACCTTAATTATGGCGATGGGCGTTCTCCATTTAAATAGTTGTGTTAAACAAAAAGAGAGAGCCGTTGGCAGGGAAGATAAAATTCTGGTCTTCGCCGAACCGGAAACATATCAGGCAGTGGAAGAGGCGCTGAATAAACATATCGGCCAAATAATAAAGACACCTCAAACGGAACAGTACTTTTACTTCAAGCGTTATGACGCTGATGTATTCGACAAATTAAAAAATCGTAAAAATGTAATGTTCATTAGCCATTTGGAGGTTTACAGTCCCATTACCCAGCTGGTAAAAGCAATGCTTGCCGATTCCATCCGACAGGAATTGCTTGCTGATCCTGACCTCTATTTTGCTGCATATAATGTTTACGCAGAGGATCAGGCATTTTTGATACTATTAGGCAGAAATCCTCATGATTTGCGCCGTAGAATTGAGAACCAGGGGGCCAAAATATTCCGTTTCTTTGATACGGCCCAGCGACGGCGTCAGACACGTTTTCTTTATCGTCTGGGAGAACAAAAAGATCTTGAGGAACGTTTTACGCAAGAGCACGGCTTCTATTTCCGAGTAATACATGATTTTATCGTCATCAAAGATGATCCCCAAAAGCATTTCCTCTGGATAGGGCGAGATTATCCCTTCCGGTGGTTCACCATCTATTGGGAGCCTTTAAACGCTCCGGCCTCTCCCGACAGTCTGTCACAGGTGATGTTGAAATGGACTCTGGGAACATTACTTCCAGATGTTCGGGAGCATCCCGGCACTACCAGGCGTCGGGACGAATGGGTAGGATCGTATTCGGCCATCCGCTTTGATGGGCTATGGGAACATAAAGAGGAAGCTAAAGGCGGTCCGTTTTTCAGTCTGATTTTCTATGAACCTGAACATCAACGGATGGTGTGCATTACCGGGTTGGTATTTGCGCCTGATCGAAGGAAGCTACCCTATCTGCGACAATTGGAAGTTATGGCCATGACTTATCGTGGTTCGCCACCGGAGTAGAATTAGTTTACAAAAGGAGTATAATTCAGGCCTATGACGCGGGTTTTAATTACCGGTGCTGCCGGATTGCTGGGACAAAACCTCTTCCGAATCCTGCAAGAAGATTATGAGCTGTACGGCACCTGGAACCATACTCCTCCGCCGGATCAGTGGCCGGCCGGGCGATTGTTTCAATGTGACTTAACCGATAGGGAGCAGGTACAACGGGTAGTGGAGCAAATCCATCCGGAAATTGTTTTGAATACAGCGGCATACACGGCAGTTGATCGAGCTGAAGTGGAACCTGAACAAGCCTGGGCGGTAAATGCGGAAGCCGTAAGAAACCTCCTGGAGCTTTGTGAGCCCTACCACAGCCATTTATTCTATTTTTCCACTGATTATGTTTTCGACGGTCAAAACGGTCCTTATGCGGAGAATGATCCCCAGAATCCCCAGGGGCAATACGCCAAATCCAAAGCGCAAGGCGAGGAATACTGTCGATTGAGCGCAATGCCGACTACCGTCGTACGGATAAACGTTCTCTATGGCGCTGGTCGAGAACTGAAAAGCAGTTTCGTCTCCTGGTTACTGAAACAATTAAAGGCGGAACGCCCAGTTACTATTGTCAACGACCAGTACAACAACCCGACCCATGCTGGGAGGCTGAGTGAGTTAATCAAATTAATGATGGAACATAGGGTAACCGGCACCTGGCATTTCGGAGCCCGAGAAGTGATTTCTAGATACACATTCGCTCTCAAAATCGCCGATTGTTTCGGACTTCCTACCCATCTAATCAAACCCATCTCCACCAATGAACTCAAACAAGCAGCTCCTCGCCCTCTGCGGAGTGGATTAATTTGCGAAAAAGTTGCAAGGGAACTGGATTTCCCCATATTACCGGTCCATGAGGAACTACAATTGTTAAAGAAGGATTCGCTATTTGAACAGTAATCTCATCATAATTCCCGTATATAATGAACGGCGCAATATTCTGCGCTGCATTGATCAAGTTCTGGCTTTGCCCATTGAAACAGACATATTGGTAATTGACGACAACTCCCCTGATGGCACTGGTGATCTGGTAGCGGAAAAACAAAAATCGACTCCAAATCTATTCCTTCTGCGACGTGAGGGTAAGCTTGGGTTGGGAACCGCTTATCTCGCTGGTTTCAAATACGCTATCGAAAAAGGCTATGAGACGGTGGTACAGATGGACGGGGATCTTTCCCACGACCCCAAGGACGTAGTACGCTTCCTGCAGGAAATCGAACACTATGATCTGGTAATCGGTTCCCGTTATTTAAACGGCGTAAGCGTGGTGAACTGGCCATTGCGGCGATTGATGCTGAGCTACTTTGCCAGTGTGTATATCCGATTCATCACCCGCATGCCCATACGAGACGGCACTAGCGGCTTCAAATGCTGGCGGGTTTCATTCCTTAAAAAATTGGGCCTGGATGATGTGCGTAGTAACGGCTATGCCTTTCAAATCGAAATGCATTTCCGGGCCTGGCGGCAAGCCCCTGACCGTATAAAAGAAATTCCCATCATCTTCATTGACCGCACGGCGGGTAGCAGTAAAATGTCCAAAGCCATCGTGCGGGAGGCCATTTATCGAGTCTGGTGGCTGCGTGTAATGGCCTTACTGGGGAAGTTATAACGCCTGTCGCTGATTTTCCGGTTTTCATATGTCAGCGGGAACCAACGCAACTGCATTACCAATGAATAAGACTGTCTCTGACGACGTCTTGATTTCGGTAATCATCGTCAGCTATAATGTCAAACCTTTTCTCCAGCAGTGCTTAGTCTCGCTACAGCGAGCCCTGGGTGATATACCGCATGAAATTATCGTGGTAGACAATCATTCCGTGGATGGAACACCGATGATGTTAAAAGAGCAATTCCCCCAAGTACGGGTGATTGTCAACCGCTACAACCTGGGGTTTTCCAGAGCTAACAACCAGGCTTTGACTCAAGCGCGAGGGAAATATCTCTGGCTGCTGAATCCCGATACATTAGTGCAGGAAGACACTCCTG
>CAZJNP010000426.1:0-3258 GCA_964547355.1 uncultured Calditrichaceae bacterium | reverse complement strand
ACGTTATAGTTCGTCCGGAAAAGAATTATGAAAAAATTGCATTTAACACGTCATTTTATGGTTTTAACCTTGTTTTTGTTTATCGGGAATCTGTTTTCCCAATCGGATGGTACGATTTTTCCCGATACCTACGGAGACGAGTTGATTAGTAAATTACAGCAGGAATACAAACCGGCCACGGTTCTTAGTTACGACGATGCCAGGGATACCATGTTTGCCGTGATCGACAACCATAACGGCGTGGTGACCTGTGTGTACAGCGGCATGCAAATCACGCTGGATCCCAATGCCGATCCCAGCAGCGACGCCTATGATAAAGACATGAACACCGAGCACACCTGGCCGCAAAGTATGGGCGCCGACTATGGAAATGCCAAGAGCGATCTGCATCATCTATTTCCTTGCCGGATCGAAGTGAATTCGTCACGCGGGAACGATCCGTTTGATGAGATTCCTGATGAAGTCACCGATACCTGGTGGCGGTTGGATTATTCGCAATCTACCATTCCTACGTCCTATATTGACGAGTACAGCGAAAAGGATAACGACGGACGCTTTGAACCGCGGGAGGATCATAAAGGAAATGCGGCCCGGGCGGTTTTTTATTTTTACACCATGTACCAGGATCAGGCGGACAGTGATTTTTTCAATCAGCAAAAGGATATTTTGCGTGTGTGGAATATTCAGGATACGGTGGATCAGGCCGAGCGGGAGCGGAGTCAGTTGGTGGCCCAGTATCAGGACGGCAAAGAGAATCCGTTTATTTTGGACACCACGCTGGTACGGCGCGCTTATTTTTCGGATGGCACCGTCAGCGTGGCCAATCCGTCGAATTTTACCGCTCAGTCGGTTAGCAACACGGAAATTGATTTAAGCTGGACGCGCAACGCGGATCACGACGACGTGATGATCGTATGGAACACCAGCGGCAGTTTTGATACGCCGGTGGACGGGGTTACCTATTCTGACGGAGAATCGGCATTAGGCGGTACGATTATCGGCCGCCGTCCGGATACTACGTACGCCCACACGGGTCTGACTTCAGGCACGCTTTATTACTACCGGGCCTTTTCTGTGCATGGGACAGCCGGAAATGAAACCTATTCCAGCGGAGTGGATGCCAGCGCCACCGCGGGTGAAAGCAGCACCGGCGACGCGCAGCCGGGAGATGTGGTGATTACGGAAATCATGCAAAATCCCTCCGCCGTATACGACAGCGACGGCGAATGGTTCGAAATTTACAACACTACCGACCATGCCATCGATTTGGAAGGCTGGTACATCAAAGATGACGATACGGATCAGCACCAGATCAGCAACGGCGGGTCGCTGGTGATTGCCTCCGGAGATTACCTGGTTTTAGGTGTGAACGCCAATCAGGCCACCAACGGTGGAGTGCCGGTGGATTATCAGTACAGCGGATTTATCCTAGGCAACGGTGCCGACGAAGTGGTACTCTTATTGCCGGACGGGACTACGGAAATCGACCGGGTGATGTATGACGGCGGGCCGGAATGGCCTGACCCTACCGGTGCCTCCATGTATTTTACCATCCCTTATTCCGCCGATAATAACGATCCGGCCAATTGGCAGACGTCTAGTATCGTTTGGGAAGGCAGCGCGGGCGATAAAGGCAGTCCCGGATACAGCGACCAGGTATCCACGGTAGTGAACGGTGATCCGGCGGTGGTGCGGGAATTCCATTTTACCAATTATCCCAACCCCTTTAATCCCCAGACGTGGTTTGAATTTTCCCTTGACCGGCCCGGCCGCGTGGTGCTGGAAATCTATGATTTAACCGGGCGTCGTGTGGTTCAACTGGCGGATAAAGTGATGACTCCGGGAAGTCACCACATGGTGTGGAAGGGCAGAGACAGCACAGGTAATCAAGTGAGCAGCGGTGTTTATCTTGCGGTTTTAACAACAGATAACCGTCGCATCAGCCGAAAGGTTGTTTTAATCCGTTAAACCTTGTGCGCGAATTATTAAGTGCAAAAATCCTGCGCTGTGGTAATCATTTTATTCGGAAAGCTGGCGGATTTTGCGGTAAAAAGTGGCCTTACTGACCCCTATTTTACCCCAGGTAGCAGGCGACCAGGTTTTGCCGAATTGTTGAACGGCCTGTTCAAAAAGAATATGATTTAGTTGTTCCACAGTCAGGCCGTGCGCTAAAAGATATTCTAGCAAGTTAAAATCCGTTTTACCAGCTCTGATCCGGTCGGGGAGATTGGTTTTCATGATGTCGCGAATGGCGGCAATGATATCGTCTAACGAGATATCGGGATAGGTGGAGGATAGAAACTTCAGATTGTCCAGGATATATTTTAGCGTCCGCACATTGCCCGGAAATTGGAATTCTTCAAATAGAAATTGTTGGGCGGATTTGGAAAATGAAAGATGCGGAAAGTAATAATTAATAAACGCCTTAATATCTGCTCTACGATCGCGCAGGGGAGGGATCTGGATGTAAAATTTTCGCAACCGATTGTACAAGTCTTCGCGAAAAGTCCCTTGTTTTATACTGTCTAATAAATTCACGTTGGTTAAAGCGATGACCCGTCCCCGAAAGATGCGTTTTTTATGATCGCCTAAACGATAAAAATAACGTTCATCCAGTACCTGTAATAACTGTACCTGCGATTCCAGATCGAGATTGCCGATTTCATTCAGAACCAGCGTGCCTTCACCCACTTCTTCAAAACAACCGGTCATATCTCCGGCGTCTGTGTAAGCTCTTTTCACGGAGCCGAATAATTTGGAGTAAAGAAGATTACGCGGATAGGCGCTAATGGTGAAATTTAAATATGTAGCGTTTTCTCCTCTGGAGCGTAAATGAATGGCCCGGGACAGGGCGTCTTTTCCGACGCCGCTTTCACCGATAATTAATATGGCTTGATCGGTGGGTATGATCTTTTCAACCAATCTTAAAATTTCCACGGAATGGGTGTCAGCCACTACAAAACCATACTCCTGGTATCTGCGGATCAATTGTTCGGTATCGCTGTTTTTCAAAAAAGGGGAAGCCTTTTCCCTTAAACTGCGCACGGCCTGATCCATTTCCGTTACTTCAACCGGAATGGCATCTAATGCAAAAACACGGATAAAAATATCCGAAGAGGCAAAGCGGGTGGCCAGAATGGCCGGAGTTTTGATTTGCTTTTTACGCAAATATTCCAGCACGGAAATACCCTCTAACCGGGGATTGCTGCCCAGGTAATTTTCCGGAGGAATATCGGCGGCGTGTTCAATGTGTAAGTC
>CAZJNP010000425.1:0-3262 GCA_964547355.1 uncultured Calditrichaceae bacterium | reverse complement strand
ATACATACAATATCTAAAATTAGTTCACTTTGAAAAAAAAATGTGTCCCCAGTTTGATAAATGTATTGTCGTTTCAGATACGGATAGAGAAATCTTAAAAAAAATTTGCATGATAGACAATTTTGAAATAGTACCAAATGGTGTTGACATTGAATATTTTAAACCGAATAATGCGAGAATTAAATCCCATAGTCTTGTATGGACAGGAGGTATGGGGGATCCCTATAATAAAGATGCGGTTGATTACTTTTTAGATGAGATTTTTCCAATAATCAAGGCAGAACTTCCAGATATCCGGGCAGTTTTTGTAGGCGCATCGCCAACACCAAAATTAAAAAAAATTGCTCAAAACTCTCCTAACGTAAAAGTAACTGGATATGTAGATGATGTGAGACCCTATGTAAATGAATCTTCTGTTTTTATTGCTCCCATGAGAAGCGGCAGCGGCACAAAAGTCAAAGTTCTCAATGCTATGGCTCAGGGAAAAGCCGTGATTACAACCTCTGTAGGCGCTGAAGGAATCAATGTCGAGAATAATAAAAATATAATTATTGCTGATGATCCAGGCGAATTTGCAAAGCAAACCGTGTACTTGTTACAGAACCCCCAAATTGCCCAAAAGATAGGAAAAAATGGAAGAAAAGTAATAGAAAGCACCTACGCCTGGAAGGTTATTTTTAATCAAATGGATCAAATATATAATACGGTTGCGCTTTAGTAACAAGTCCCCCGAGAGTAACCGCCTGGTAGTGTTAAAGCTTAACGTAAAATATTATTTTAGGCTTTAAAAACTGAAAATATTTTTTACCCCTTTTAATTGCCCCGTATTCTCTTGCACCAAAGGAGAAAATAATGCAACAAAACAACTTAACGCAAAAACATTGGTCCCTAGCCTACGGAATTTTAATGTGCGGTATTTTCCTAACAATATATTTTTGCATGCCACAACCATTATTTTCCGCAACAATAGAAGAAAGAATCCGCTCAGGACTAACATCCACCGCAGAATTGATTGTTCCAGACCACCCCAGAATCTGGTTGAAAGGAAACTGGGACTGGGATTACAATAACTATGGGTCCTTTGCATGGAGGATTTGCCATGGTAAACAACTAGATATAAACGATCCTGCTAATGATCAGGAAAAACAAGAGTTTTATTATACAACATGTTCTTCCGGGACTTATTCAGCAGATTACATGATTAACGAAGGCCAAACCGGACACACCACTCTCGGAAGAAGAGTGCTTGAGCACATCATAGCAGGTAATGCCCAGAAAAATAATTGGTGGGACTTCTTGCCTAATCAACTGATCGGACTTTCAGGCACTTTTGATCCGAACTACACCAGGGATGAGTATTTTACCTACGCAAGAGAAAAGTTATTGGGAATTCTTCATCCAGAATACTATTGGATGAAGGCTTACACAATCATCTACGGGTCCGTCGCATATGATTGGCTTTACAACGAGACCTATTCGGATGGTTCACCAGTGCTTCTTCCCTCGGATAAAACCACCATACAAAACGCTCTTATCGATTTAGCGGATGAAATGAAAAACATGACAGAAGGATCGGATCAATTATTTCAATGTGGTGATATAAGTAAATATTTTTATCCGATGGTTGGTTTGGCATTATATGAACCGTCAGGACAAGACATAAGTGCAGAAAACAATCAAAAAGCCAAAGAATATTTGGATGATTTTGACACGTATTGGATCGGAAAAATCTTACCAGCCTTAAACGAACAGGGAGGTGACGGGGGATGGCACGGCGGTATCTATTATGTAAAAAATGTCATCTGCTGGTTTGGTACTCCCACGGATTGGGTGCTCCCTGTTTTAATGGTTTCCCTGCTTTACGCCCACTACACGGCTACCAGAGAATCCTTGGAAAATTCTGTATTTAGCACAGGGGTCTTAAAACACCATGTGGAATTCCAAAACTATATGATAAAACCAAGTGAATCTGGATATAACAAAGGAGATTATTACAACATTGGTCCCTATGGTATTAATCGCGGCCCATGGGTCTTTCAAATGCGAACCTATGCCCGCCGTCGTTTTTCATCTGATCCGGAACAACAACGAATTGCAGAATTAGGAAGCTGGATCGCCAGAAGGTTCCATACCGAATATACACAAGCAGGTTCATGGTGCATGATAGATCAGGTTTTGTTCGAGGATAAATGGGTTAATCCCCGCTCGCCTGAGGAATTGGGATACGGAACAAAACATTTTAAGAAACTGGGTTGGGTTTTCATGCGGCAAGGTTTCTCTTCTCCTGACGATTTAGCCGCATTATTTATCTCCCAACGATATCATTGGAGTCATCTGGACCCATATTCCCAAAATTCATTCACCTTACAAAGGAAAAGCGAACTCATCACAGGTTTTCAGAATACGATCTATATTGACGACGAGTATCAACGGGAGATCTCTGCATTTCCAACCATAGCCGATGGGGTTGAAGCCTATTCGCCGGGATCCGAATATGATGTTGGACCGGGGATCCTGAATTTTCAAAGCAACGATACCTGCGATTATATATTCAGTGACGCTACAAATGCCTACGATTCGACCAAATTGGCAAACTTTACTAGGCGATTTGTTTATTACAAACCGGACTTATTTATCATACTTGATGATGTAGAAACCAAAGATGCCGCCATAAAAAAAAGCTGGGTGGTGCAACCGGCAGCTCCACCAAAAGCGATTGGAGATTCATTAATTCTCATTGAGAATGGTCCAGGTATGTTATGGATCAAGCGATTGCTACCGGAGGATGCAAACCAGATTCTAAGTGATGATAAAATTGAAGTAAGTCCATCACCTTCATCCCAGAAGGACCTGTTCCTATTTATCTTGCAAGCCACGGATTCTAACCTTACCCAGGATGATCCCATAGTCGTTGCGGATCAGGCAAGATTGATTTCTGAAGGAGACACCTTAATCGTACAAATCGGTGATAAAAAAATTGTGTTTGATCTGACAGATACGTCAGGAGTGCCTGTAAAAATCGAAAGGAGCAGTGGAATTCTTCCGAGAATCAATTTGCAGCAAAACTATCCCAATCCATTTAATCCCTTTACAGAAATACGTTATACCCTTCCCCATGTCACCAATGTGAATCTGGCTATTTTTGATTTATCCGGCCGCTTTATAACAACCTTAGTCCAACAACGCCAAACAGCCGGAGAAAAAACTGTGCGATGGGACGGAAGAGATCATACCGGCCGACAAGTATCCAGCGGTCTATACA
>CAZJNP010000424.1:0-3273 GCA_964547355.1 uncultured Calditrichaceae bacterium | reverse complement strand
GTCTTATACTAATTTCCGGGCTGAATATGCTGACACTTACTTCCATACCTTTGCGATATACTCTTGCCTTGATATTTTCCAGGGTAATCTGCAGCGCTTTCCTTCTATCTTTTTCTTCACCCGGGAATTTCTGGCTTCCCCACTTGATTACGCGTAGTTCGTTACCGGATTTGCGGCCGACCACATAGCGCAGTTTATCAGTATCCACATCGATGGCAAGTATTTTATGCCCGGTTATTTCTTTAAAAAACGGAACTTTTTGATAAAACCGGTCATAGACGTAGATCTGGGAATCCTTGTCATCTGCCTTATCATACCGTTTTTTCAATAGAGTGGTTTTCTTTGCGGCTTTGTTTTTATTATTTGCCGGGTGTCGCATGGAGAGTTCGGCATTGCTGTTCTTTTCAACCGGAGAATGATTACTCTTTTTAGGGTTGCCCGAGGTAACATCCGAAGACTTGTCAACTTCCGGCCTGGCATCCACAGCTTTCTGACTGGTTTCAGGCTCATGTCCGGTAAGGGATAGTCCCTTTTTGTTATGATCTGTCATAAGTGTATCAGCCTACTGATTAAGTCCAAACGCCTTTTTAATTTCCGACTTCCCAGGTACTATTATGAACTACGAGCGGGCCGCCGTTTACCGAATACTTCATAAGTTTCTTAATTCTATCTCGATTATGAAAAACAATAAAGCGATAAAAATGATGAGGCTTTGTCGTTCCTAATACATCCCCGTTCACAAACATGCCCCCGCTTAAAATTCGCGGAAGATATTGCCATTCACTAATAAAACGACTGTTTTCACCATACAGATAAATATTTCCAAAAGTCATACCAAAGGGCCACCAGCTTTTTTTGATCAGTGTACTTCTACCCACTACAAAATTTCCAAAATTAAACCAGTTAAATTTTCCAAAAACAAGATTCTTTTCCACGTATGTAATACTTTTTTTAAAGGTAAAGGGATGATTTAATATTAGATTCCCTGGGAAATACTGTGTAGGCTTGGCCATGTTTTTAAGTAAATCATGATCAAACAGAGGCATATCTTCGGCAAACGTCTTTATCCGTCCATTCGGGATAGTGCGCACGTACCGTACACTTCCAGTAGCGTAAACTGCGTATCTGGAAACATCGGAATACTTCAGACGCTTCGTAACAGTCATGGAGTATTGTTCACTGAAACCGACCGATGAAATTTGCAGACTGTCAAGTCCGATGAGCTTGATGGTGATTTTGGCTTTTGTTCCGGGCCCGGTAGCAATTTCTTCCGAATAATTGTGCAGCACACCCAAACTGGAATACTTACCGGACGCCTCCATTATCCCGCGTATCGCATATTCGATACCTGATTGGGCGGCATAAAACGCTCTGGAAGCGTTAATATTAATCGTCTGTGAACGCAGATCTGCCACGACTAAAGTCACTAAGGTCGCACCCATTATCCCAAGAAACATCACAAAAATCAGAGTATTTAACAGGGCAAACCCCTTTTGATCCTTAATTACGTACATAGACGATTTCGTGTAAGTCCACATCTTTATTGTTCTTTTGGATTTTTAAATGAATATCGATATACTGTAATTCACTTTTTTTGTTGGTCGTGTTTAATTTTCGGTCTAAGTAAACAAACGGATCGGCCTTAAGATTTTCAATTAAAACTTCCCATCCCCCGGTATCATATTTCCTGACAAGATTGTTATTGATCACCCGAAATTGCAACACATGACCATCCACTGTTTTAAAGGCCAGCGCGTCACCTGACAACTTTCCTTTTACCAAAACATTCATTGGATTAATTTCACGTAAATCATATTTTAATTTATTCAGCGTCTCCCGTAAATCCCAACGGGAAACCGTGTTATCTGTTACCGTCCGGAAAGTCTGGGCATTCATGACCACAATTCCGCACGTCAACACAGAAACTATGCCAAGGATCACGATGGCAATAACAAGCTCGATCAAAGTCATGCCTTCTGCATTATAAATATTATTTCTTCGCATAGTACTTTGTCAATCGCATGCTTAATAAATACCCGTTCGGTAATTGAGGATGCGTTACTTTTACATTTACTTCCCAGGCATCTATGCCGGCATTTCCCCAGCCTGTTATTTTTTTAATTTTAACACTACGATGAAATCCCTCATCCAAATCCTCATCGGTTTCAAATTTGGAAACATTTTTGTACCAGTCCCAATGAGTTTCCTTATAGCCAATTATGGTTTCCATTTTTTCTTCTGCATAAGCGACCATTTGATTAAATGCCGAACTTTGTGCGGATTTCAAAGCAATTGAGCCATAGAGATTGATGATAGCCGGGAACGCCACTCCAAGTATAATAATGGCAATGATCAACTCGATTAATGTGTATCCCTTTTCATTTGCCATCATAATGCTACCTTAAAAGGTATTCCGTCTGTACATATGCCGTTCTTAACCAGAAATTCAAAGAAAGATGGAGGAACTGGTCTTGTCCCTCCATCTAATTTTGCGACAACAGTAAGATAAACGTCGATTATACGGTCATTTGACGATTAATTCACCCTTACTGTTAACAGTCACGATGAAACTTTTCCCATCATGCTTCGTGGGTGTTTTACCATCCTGAAAAAATGTACTGGAATTGCTTTTGTAAGCAGCCACAGCTTTTTTCAACGTGTATGTAGGATCCTCTGCTATTTTTTGAGAGAAGTACATCATAATTGCTGCTTCAATGGCTCTCTTATTAGCGAGGTCGGCTGCCTCATTGGCACTCTTAGTCAAGTCCATGTATTTAGGAACGGCAATTGCTGCCAGAATTCCTAAAATAACAATGACTATTACCAATTCGATCAAGGTAAAACCTTTTTGATTCTTGACGAGTCTCATATCAACTCCTCCTTTGTTTGGTTTATTGTTTAGGTTGTCAAAACGCGCTTAGCATATCCCACATTGGCATAAACATGGCCAAAGCCAAGAGTAAAATCATTCCTCCCATTACCACTGTTACGATGGGTTCTATCAAAGAAGTCAAATTCTCTACTGTTTCAGCTACTTCCCGGTTGTAGTAGTCAGACACACTCGCTAACATTTCATCAAGACTTCCGGATTTCTCACCTATCGACACCATTTCAACGAGTAAAGATGTGAAGTAAGGACTTACTCCAATGGCGCCGGAAATCTCTTCTCCCCTACTTATTTTGTCGGTAATTATTTTCAATTCTTTACCAAAAACCTTATTTTCCATGGTTTCCTGCATAATTTCAAACGCTTTTGTAATGGGAATTCCGGTC
>CAZJNP010000423.1:0-3296 GCA_964547355.1 uncultured Calditrichaceae bacterium | reverse complement strand
GTGCTAAAATAGGAGTAATGCCATTCAGTTTGCACTGAAAAATAAAATCCCCTACCCGTTGGGGCAAATCGAACAGCGGCAGCTCAAAAAGAAGATATTTTTTATTATTATTAAATGTGGCCCAGGGATATTGCAGCCATTCATAAATATGATCGCTGAAAAATAATTCCGAAGCCAGGACCAGGTCTATGGACAATTTGGCCTTTTGCGCCCAATGCTGTAAGCGGGCAAAATGATTCTGGAACTTCTCACTCAGTGCATCCGTTGTCATATCGGTGGCATGGGGCGTGGCGGCAAGCACGGTGATATTTTCTTCTGCCGCTTGCTTCAGCATGGCCATAGACTGTTCCATATCCTGTGCGCCGTCGTCCACACCAAACAAATAATGCGAATGAATATCTACAAAAACCGGTTTATCCGATGCCATTAATGCTCCTGTTTTCTCATGTCTACAATTTCCGTATCCGGTCCTGGATGGTAAGTAAAAAGGCTGTCCGCCAGCGGCGTCTTTACATCCATCTGTTCGATCTGAAACAGGGTCGAGTTTCCGTTCAGGTCTGTCGTCTCAATTTTTCTAATCAGCCAGCGGTCTTTTTCCACCCAGATTTTAATTCCCTTCAAAAAGCTATGCGTATCCTCTTTGGCGTCCAAACGGATTACGTAGATGGTTTTCCCGTCCTTTTTTTCGGTATTTAAAAGCGTGGCCAGGTATTGCTTGGGATATTTGAACAACAAATCCCTGGGGAGCAACGCACCGGAATTTTTTCTTACATTGTCGATCAGCAACTGTTTACTGATATTGTTATATGTCCACACTGTTTTCCCGTCCGTTACAATGATTTGGTCTTCTGACTCAAAGCGATATTTTTCGCCGTTTTTTACATATATTTTGCCAAACGTTTCAGATACAGATCCTGTAATTTTGAACGTTTGTACTTGTACGAACGTCGCGCTTAACTGATCCATGTTATCATAAGTTTTCTGGACATTTTTAATTATTTTATTAACATTGGCTGCAAAGCCGCTGATTGTTAATAAAAGCAAAAATATTTGCGTCACTAAAAACAGCCGTTTCATATAAACTCCCCTAAATTTTAAAAATATGAAATAACGCGTTTTTTATCATTGATAAAAGAGAGGTATTCTCTATTATTAAAACTTTATCTCAACAAAGCTCCTGAAAATCAGATCTCTCAAAAATCGTGTTAATGCGTGCTCATTAAACGGTTAACGTAGGAATATTCCCCCGGTTCAAAAAATTAATCCAAATGATCCAGTTCCTGCAAAGTAATCAGGACTTCACGTGGTTTACTGCCGTCCGGAGGACCTACCACGCCATTTTCTTCCAGTTGATCCATCAAGCGGGCGGCGCGGGAATAACCGATTCCCAACCGACGCTGGAGAAAGGAAATGGATCCCTGTTGATGCTGAACCACAATGGCACGCGCTTCTTTATATAACGGATCGTGCGCGTCTCCACCCAGACCATTCCCGAACCCGGCGCGACTGGGCGCCGGTTGGGAGACCACATAATTTGGCAACTTGGGTTGCTTACGGATATGCGCGATCACCGCTTCCACTTCTTCGGTGGAAATGAAAGGATTCTGCAACCGGATCGGTTTATGCCTGCCGGGCGGGATAAAAAGCATATCGCCGTTCCCCAGGAGCTGTTCCGCGCCATTCATATCAAGCACGGTGCGCGAGTCCACTTTGCTCGCAACCTGATAGGCAATACGAGCCGGGAAATTAGCCTTGATAACCCCGGTGATCACATCCACACTGGGACGCTGCGTGGCTACAATCAAATGGATACCAACAGCACGGGCCATTTGCGCCAAACGAGCGATAGGCGTCTCCACTTCCTTGGCCGCCACCATCATCAGGTCGGCTAATTCGTCAATAATAATCACAATGTACGGCAGTATCTGATGTTTTTTATCACGGCTTTTTCCCGCCTTTCTCACCCGCTGGTTATACTCGACAATATTCCTGGCTTTCAACTCGGCAAACAGCTCGTACCGTTTTTCCATCTCCAGCACGATGCTGTTCAACATACTCACCGCGTTGTTCGGTTTGGTGATGACTTCTTCGTCTAGGTCCGTACGCCACAACAAATAGTGATCCCGTAAATCACGATAGACAGACAATTCCAGTTTTTTGGGATCCACCATCACAAATTTCACTTTACCCGGATCCACTGAGTAAAGCATGGACATGATCAAAGTGTTAATACCCACGCTTTTCCCCGCTCCGGTTGCCCCGGCGATAAGTACATGAGGCATTTTGGTCAGGTCGGTTACATAGGTTTCACCGTTGATGGTTTTACCCAAGGCCAACGGCAGCTCAAATCCGCTCTGAGAAAATTTTTCCGAACGGATCAAAGACTTTAAATACACGGTTTGCGGGCGGCGGTTTGGTATTTCAATTCCCACCGCCGCTTTACCGGGGATGGGAGCGATAATACGGATGCCGCGGGCTTCCAGAGCCAGCGCCAGGTCGTTCGCCAGGCTGACAATGGAACTGATTTTAACTCCCGCCGCCGGCTGAAGTTCATATAAAGTAATGACCGGGCCCGCCGTAACCCTCACCACTTTCGCCTCCACCCCAAAATCTAACAACTTCATTTCCAGAGTTTCAGCATTCATTTTAAGCTCTTCACGGGTGACCACTGGCGCATCGATCGGAGGATCAAATAGTAAATCCGTGGAAGGAAACTGGTATCTGGCCACACTCTCACGAACCAATTGGTCATAATCCAATTCTTCCTCTGTGACCTGATCTTTCACCTCAAATCCCATTTCACCATTCGGCGGCTGCCCTTGCTCATCCTGCCGGGAAAGGGTTTCCATTATATCGTCTAAGGAGGTCTGCACCGCACTGCCGGCTTCCCGGGGTGGTTTCTCACTTGTCTCTGGCCGGGGTGCGCTTACGGGTCTTTCGGGAGGCATGGGTTGGTCAATGTCGATCACCGGCGGTAACTCTTCTTCGCGGCGTACTTCCGGCCGGGGCGGGGCTTTTTGTTCTTTTTTGCGTTTTTTCCGGTCGGCTTTAAGTTTTTTCTTCTCTTCTCGTTTAATTCTGGCCTGCTCTCTGTATTGCGCCCAACGTTCCTTTAATCGGTGCAAACCATTCTTACTTTCATACCCTAACTTGGCAATTTCTATTTGATTGGTGTTATTCATCAGGGCCAGTGCAATAATAGCCACAAGAGCCACAGCGCCGAGATCGCCAGCCACCCGAACTATCAGTGAGGCGTGCAGCAGAGCCAGCGCGAGGTAGAAGACGGGCCGGTAGCG
>CAZJNP010000422.1:0-3298 GCA_964547355.1 uncultured Calditrichaceae bacterium | reverse complement strand
AACTGTGGTAATACGAACGCAAAAGGATTTATAAGTTTAAGTATTTCGCATGGATAGAACAGCAGGGTAAGGAAGTGTAAGAACTGAACGCCCAGTGGTACGACGAACAGTACTGGCAAGAGCGTTTTGCCGTCGTTCCCCAATGGGATCAGTTGATCAAAAAATTTAATGAAGCGGTGGGGATTCAACTCGGGTAAGGACGCAAGGGAAATTGCGCAAAACCGTCTGATTCCTCAGACAAAAAAACGTGGCACAGTTAAATAAGAGGTAGATTTGTCGGTACAATTCAAAAATGCCTGGATCTGCCAGGTGAAAAACGACATGGTACAGCCGGTTTTTGGGGATCTTACCGTAAACGAGGGCCGGATTGAAAAAATAACTGTAAAACCGGCCGGACAATTGGGTGTGTCCCATGAGGAAGAAAAAAATGTCATAGACCTGCAGGGTCGGTTATTGACCGTTCCTAATGTGAATTTTCACGAGCATATTTATTCTCGTCTGGCTA
Source organism: uncultured Calditrichaceae bacterium (assembly GCA_964547355.1). Taxonomy (GTDB): domain Bacteria; phylum Calditrichota; class Calditrichia; order Calditrichales; family Calditrichaceae; genus CAZJNP01. The sequence goes on along the minus strand of CAZJNP010000422.1, from coordinate 2,793 downwards.
AAGGCCTGCCCATTTCGGGCCCGATGGGAAATTTTGTGGAGATTCTTGAAAATTTATGGTGGAAGCTGGACCTCTATCTGGACGAAAACATGATTGCCGCCAGCTCCCGCATGGCCATTATGGAATCTCTGCAGAATGGCGTGACCTATTTGTTCGATCATCATGCTTCACCCGGCGCCGTAAAGGGCAGCCTGGAGATCATTGCCGAAGAGATTAAAAAATACGGCATGAGAGCAACGCTCTGTTTTGAGATATCGGATCGCAACGGCCCCGGGATAGCCGAGGCTTCTATTCAGGAAAATATTCAATTTATTAAGGAGCACACCGATAATGATATAAAGGGCATGATGGGGCTGCACGCCTTGTTTACCCTTTCCGATGAAACTCTGCGCGCCATTAGCAAACAGTTTCCCGATTTAAACGCCGGCATTCATGTGCATGTGGCCGAAGATAAAGCAGATGTGGAACTGAATCGGGAAAAATACGGATTATCCATTGCGCAGCGGTTGCAAAAATTCGGTTTGCTCAATGATCGCTCGCTTTTGATTCATGGGGTTCATTTAACTGAGCAGGATTATGCCATCATTCGCGACGGTAAAGCGGCGCTTGCTTACAATCCGGATTCCAATTTGAACAATGCGGTCGGTGTGCCGGATTACAATAGCGTGCCACAGGAAATTCCCGTTTTAGCCGGAACGGATGGCATGCACGCAAACGTGGCGCGGTCGTTAAAGCAGCTTTTTCTTCTCCACCGGCATCAGGGAAACAGTTTCGAAGAGACCTTTGGCTGGTTCGGAAAAATTTATTTTGATCAGATCCGGTTTGTGCGCAAGTATTTCCCGGATTATCCTTCGCTGGAGATCGGCGATCGGGCCGATTTTATCGTCTGGGATTACCGGCCGCCCACGCCGTTGCATTCGGACAACTTCTGGGGGCATTATATTTACGGAACGCTGGAGTCGCCGGTGTATACTGTGGTTCAGAACGGGACCTTGCTTTTGCATGAAAATCAAATAAAAGATGTTTCTATCAAAAATTCATATGAAGAAATCCGGGTGCAGGGAGAGCGGCTCTATCAGAAGTTTCGGAATGAATGACCATTGGAGCTTTTGTTCAAAGGCACCGTAAAATAGTATAAGAATACTTTTAGTGAGTTAAAAATATGAAAGAAAGATTTTCCATCGTCGGGAAGCCGGTTATACGACAGGATGGGTTGGAAAAAGTAACCGGACAGGCCAAATTTGCCGACGACATCAATTATCCCAATCAGCTCTACGGGGTGATGGTGCGTATTCCGGCGGCTCATGCCAAAATTCGTTCCATCGACTATTCGGCGATCAAAGACCACCAGGCCGTTGTCACGATTTGCGATGCCGGTGATGTTCCTGGCGCCAAAAAGGTTGGTCCGATTAAACAGGATCAACCCATTTTTTGCTATGACAAAGTGGTAACACCCGGCGATGTGGTGGCTATGCTGGTGGGCGCGTCGGAAGAAGAATTACTACCGCTGCGCGATCAGGTTAAAGTGGACTACGAACCGCTGCCGGTGCTTACCGATCCCCGTAAAGCACTGGAGCCGGACGCGCCGTTGATTCATCCCGAGCAGGGAAGCAATCTGGTAGTACATCACCCCTTACGCAAAGGCGATGTGGAAAAAGGTTTTGCCGAAAGCGATTACATTCTGGAACAGACGTACACCACGCCTTTCATCGAACACGCTTACATAGAACCGGAAGCCGTGATCGCTATCCCCAGGGAAGGCAACAAAGGCGTGCACATCGTGGGCAGCATTCAAAATCCGTTTACCACGCGGAAAGTGGTCGCTACGGCCATGGGTTGGCCTCTGGCAAAAGTGCGCATTCAGCAAGCGGATTTAGGTGGCTCCTTTGGAGGTAAAGACGATATTATGAATATCCTCTCCGCCCGGGCTGCGGTGGCTGCGGTTAAAACCGGCCGCCCGGTAAAAATCCGCTACCATCGCGAGGAGTCCATTGCCGAATCTTACAAACGCCATGCCTACTATCTGCACTATAAAGTCGGATTTACCAAGGATGGTCGCATCAAAGCCATGAAAATTGACGTTCTTGCCGACGGCGGTGCGTATTCTTCCATGACGCCCTTTGTCACCTGGCGTACGGTGGTGCAGGCCACGGGTCCCTACGAGATTGAAAATGTCTGGACCGATGTGCGCGGCGTGTACACAAACAATCCCTATGCCGGAGCCATGCGCGGCTTTGGTTCGCCCCAGCCCATTTTCGCCCAGGAGTCGATCATGGATGAAATCGCCATTCAACTGGGGATGACTCCAGATGAAATCCGGCGCATCAACGGCCTGCGTCCCGGATCGGTTACAGCCACCGGACACAAGCTGGAAGATCATGACGTAAACCTGTTGACCGTGCTGGAAACCGCAGTCCAGAAGACAGATTTTACTCACCGCTGGCAGGAGAATTTAAAACAGGATAAAAAAATCCTGGACCTAAGCAGTCTGGGAAATCGAAAGAATGATTCAACGGCATTTATTTTAAAGAAAGATGATTTTCTGGAGCCGGACCAGGTGTACAAGAAGGGTATTGGTTTAGCGGTCAGCTTGCGCGGTTGTTCGCTGGGGGCGGAAGGAGTGGACGCGGTGGCAGCCTATCTGTCCTTGCAGCAGGACGGCACGGCCTACCTGCTTTCCGGCCTGGCGGAAAACGGTCAGGGCATGCGTACTACGTACGCCATCGTTGCGGCCGAAGTGCTGGGCATCGGCGTGGAAGATATCTATTATCTGGATTTGGATACCGGATATGT
>CAZJNP010000421.1:0-3310 GCA_964547355.1 uncultured Calditrichaceae bacterium | reverse complement strand
GAATCAAAATAGTTAATGGCATAATCCGTTAAATGCGCCAGATGATGTTCCACTTCGGCGATTTCTTCTGCCAGGCTGCGGATGAGTTCGTCCGCTTTGAACGTATTGTATTTGGAAATACGCTTGATCTTAATTTCCGTCAACTTGATAATGTCTTCTTCCGTAACGGGACGCAGCAACTGTTTTTTAAACGGCTCCAGTCCCCGGTCGATGGTCTCCAGCACCGATTCCCATGTTTCGCACTCTTCAATGTCACGGTAGATGCGGTTTTCGATGAAGATTTTTTCCAGGGAAGAAAAGAACAGCTTTTCGTTGAGCTCGGCCTTCTTGATTTCCAATTCCCATTTCAGCAGGCGCAGCGTATTCTGGGTGGATTCGCGCAGGACTTCATTCACGCTCATGAAACGCGGCTTTCCGTTGACAATCACGCAGCAATTGGGCGAAATGGATACCTCGCAATCCGTTAACGCGTACAGGGCGTCAATGGTTACGCTGGGCGAAACGCCGGAAGGCAATTCGATGATGACTTCCACGTGTTCGGCCGTGTTGTCAACTACCCGTTTAATTTTAATTTTACCGCTGTCACTGGCTTTAATGATGGAATCAATCAGCGAACCGGTGGTCACGCCGTAGGGCACATCGCGGATGGCCAGCGTTTTATTATCCACAATTTCGATTTTGGCCCGCACGCGCACCTTGCCGCCGCGCCGTCCTTCGTTGTAATTGGTAACATCCACCAGACCGCCCGTGGGGAAATCCGGCAGAATGTTCACCTTCTTGCCTTGCAGAATATCGATGGAAGCCTGGATCAGTTCGTTAAAATTGTGCGGAAGAATCTTGGTAGCCAGGCCCACGGCAATGCCTTCCGCGCCCTGAGCCAGCACCAGCGGGAATTTCATGGGCAGATAGATGGGTTCGTTTTTCCGGCCGTCGTAAGAAAGCTGCCACTCGGTCGTTTGCGGGTTAAAGCCTACCTCCAGGGCAAACTTGGACAGCCGCGCTTCGATGTATCTGGCTGCTGCCGCACGGTCGCCGGTACGCACATCGCCCCAGTTCCCCTGGGTATCGATCATCAGATCTTTTTGGCCCAGATTGACCAGTGCGTCGCCAATGGCCGCATCGCCGTGCGGATGGAACTGCATGGTATGGCCGATAATATTGGCCACTTTATGATACCGGCCGTCGTCCATGCGCTTCATGGAATGGAGAATCCGGCGCTGTACCGGTTTCAGACCGTCTTCCAGGGCGGGTACGGCCCGTTCCAGAATCACGTAGCTGGCATAGTCCAAAAACCAGTCCTGATACATATCCTGCACGTGACTGGTCTCTTTTATTTCTCCGTTGGTTTTGATCTCTTCTGTATTTTGTCCGTTTTCTTCGATTTTCTTCCGTGTCACCGCTTACAATTCCTCTTCGATTTCCTCAAAAACGTTTTTCTCAATGCGCAGATTATTAATAATGAATTGTTGCCGATCCGGCGTATTTTTACCCATATAGTAGGAAAGCAACTGGTGGATGGCCGATTTTTCGTCCAACAGCAACGGTTTGAGCCGGATGTTTTCGTTAATGAAATTCTTGAATTCGTCCGGCGAAATTTCGCCCAGGCCTTTAAAACGGGTGATTTCTGCCTGTTTGCCCAGTTTCTCGACCGCCTGGCGCTTTTCTTCCTCGCTGTAACAGTAGATGGTTTCTTTCTTGTTCCGCACCCGGAACAACGGCGTTTCCAGAATGTACACGTGTCCGTTTTTTACCAAGTCCGGAAAGAATTGCAAAAAGAAGGTCATCAGCAGCAGGCGGATGTGCATGCCGTCCACATCGGCGTCAGTGGCGATGACCACATTATTGTAGCGCAGATTCTCGATGCCGTCTTCGATATTCAGAGCGTGCTGGAGCAGATTGAATTCTTCGTTTTGATAAACGATTTTCTTGGTCAAACCAAAAGTGTTCAGCGGTTTCCCGCGCAGGCTGAACACGGCCTGGGTTTCCACATTGCGTGCTTTGGTAATGGAGCCGCTGGCCGAATCGCCCTCGGTAATGAAAATGGTGGTCTCCAGCCGCCGGTCGTTTTTGGTGTCCGTGTAATGAATGCGGCAGTCGCGCAGCTTTTTATTATGCAGATTGGCCTTTTTTGCCCGCTGGTTGGCCAGCTTTTTGATGCCGGCCATTTCCTTGCGTTCGCGCTCCGATTGCTGGATGCGTTTGAGCAAAGACTGGGCCGTGTCCGGGTTCTGATGCAGAAAATTGTCCAGTTGACTGCGGATGAAGTCGTTCACGTAATTCCGGATGGTCACGCCACCGGGTGCCATGTGGGTGGAACCCAGCTTGGTTTTGGTCTGCGATTCGAACACCGGTTCCTGAATGCGCACGCTGATCGCTCCCAAAATCGATGCCCGGATGTCGGTGGCGTCGAAGTCTTTTTTGTAAAACTCACGCACCGTTTTAACGATGGCTTCGCGAAAGGCCGCCAGATGGGTGCCGCCCTGCGTGGTGTACTGACCGTTCACAAAGGAATAATATTCCTCTCCGTATTGATTGCCGTGGGTCAGCGCCACTTCTATATCCGGCCCTTTAAAATGAATAATCGGGTAGCGCAGGGATTCCGGGTCCGCTTTGCGTTCCAGCAAATCCTGCAAACCGTTTTTGGAATAAAAACGTTTTTTATTGAAGAGAATGGTCAGGCCGGCATTCAGGTACACATAATTCCACAATTGATTTTCTATGAATTCGGGCAGAAAACGGAAATTCCTGAAAATGGTCTCGTCCGGCACAAAGGTGATAATGGTTCCGTTTGGTTCATCGGTCTTTTTTAATTTGTAGTCTTTAACCAGTTCCCCGTAAGCGAACTCCTGAATTTTTGTTTTTCCGTCCCGGATCGACTGCACGCGGTAAAATTTGGACAGTGCGTTCACGGCTTTACTGCCCACGCCGTTCAGACCGATGGACTTCTGAAAAGCTTCGGTATCGTACTTGCCGCCGGTGTTAATCTGGGCCACGCATTCATACACCTTGCCGAGGGGAATGCCGCGGCCGTAGTCGCGCACCGTGGCCGTACGTTCGGTAACTTCCAGTTCGATGGTCTTGCCAAAACCCATCATAAACTCATCGATGGAATTGTCGATCGTTTCTTTCAGCAGCACGTAAATGCCGTCGTCAGGGGAAGAGCCGTCGCCCAGTTTGCCGATGTACATACCCGGCCGCATACGAATATGTTCACGCCAGTCCAGAGACTTGATGCTCTCTTCCGTGTATTTAAACTGTATTTCCGCCATGTTTAGTGTCCTGTGTTGTCATTAATCATAAGCCCTAATAT
>CAZJNP010000420.1:0-3328 GCA_964547355.1 uncultured Calditrichaceae bacterium | reverse complement strand
CGTTAATTCCCCAGTTAAAAAAAATATAAAAGTTGTAATATTTTCTATTTCAAAAATGGAAAAATAAAAAGAGATTCTCCCTTCTGGTTTGATAGTTTTTTTAAGTCAGATAAAACAAAAGGGAGAATCCATGGCTTATAAAAGGATAAATATCATGGATATATATGAAATTATAAGAAGATGGCATTCAGGTCAAACAAAAAGTGAGATTGCCAGGGCATTGTGTTATGACCGAAAGACGGTCAGAAAATATATCAATCGAGCCATAGAAAAAGGACTTGACAGGAGAAAACCATTGCCCAATAAGGCAGAATGTTTAGCGCTGTTAGATTCTTTAGAAGAGAAAAAAGAATATCACAGTCCAATGATGGATCAATTACTATGTCATAAAGAAGAGCTCATTATGTTGATGAACAATAAGCAAAATCCATTAAAGGCCAAAAGCGCTTTTGAAGTGATAAAGGAAAAATATCGATTAGCGGTTAGCTATAGCACTTTCAAGCGTTTTTATCAAAGACATAATTTAAAAAGATCTGAACAAAAGGTAAGTTGTCGTATTGAGACTGAGCCCGGAAAATTTTTCCAGATAGACTATGCTAAAGTTGGTCGTCTATATGATCCAATAAATCAAAAAAACAGAGATGTGTTTGCTTTTATAGGTAGTTTAAAATACAGTCGCCATAAGTTTGTTGAATTCACTTTTAAACCGGACAAAGAAGCGTTCATCCATAGTCATATTCATGCCTTTAATTATTTTGGCGGCGCTCCCCAAATCTGGCAGATTGATAATTTAAAATCAGGCGTCATCAAAGCAGATATTCATGATCCCAAACTAAACCATACTTATCAGGAACTGGCTGAACATTACGGATGTTTTATCGATCCCTGTCGTGTAAGAAAACCAAAAGATAAAGGGCAGGTAGAACGGGACGTGCAGACCATCCGGGAACAGTTTCGCAAAATGAAGGCCTTACATCCTGATTTGACACTCTCTTTTGCCAACGTCCTGATTTTAGATTGGTTAAAAAATGAATACGGAATGCGTGCCCATGGAACGACCAATCAAAAGCCATATGAAATTTTTCGGCAGGTTGAACGTTCTAATTTAAAGCCCCTTCCTTTTAAGGATTTTCAGTTTTCAAATTGGAAAGAAGCTAAAGTGCATCCGGATTGTTTCGTCCAATACAAAAAGAAATTTTATGGTGTTCCTTTTCAATATGTCGGGAAAAAGGTCTGGATAAAAGAGTATGATAATAAAATAGAGATTTACCACAATTACAGACTAATAAAATTTTATGTGAAAGATGAGCGCTTAAGACAATATGATATGAAAGACTTTCCGGAAAACATTCAATCTGTTTTAGACCACGGTTATCATAAAAAACTTATAAAAAAAGCGGAATCCATAGGTTATTATTTTCATCAAATCATATCCCAACTTTTAAAAAGTCAAGCTTTTTTAAATTTAAGAAATGCGCAAGCCATCATGCGCTTAACAGAAAAATTTTCTAAAAATGAGCTAAATAAAATAGCCGCTGAGATACTCTATCAGAAGTTACCGGTTAATGTAGAAAGTTTTAAACAAAAGTTGTTAATAAAAGGCCAGACGGAAAAATCATTAATTGGCCCTAAAAGTGAAACGTTCATTAGACAGCCAGATTATTTTTCAAAACCATAACCAAAAGAAAGGAGATTTTTAAAATGAAGCCCCATCAATTAGTACAAAATTTAAAGGCGCTTAAACTATCGGGCATAGCCGAAAATATTGACTTAAGGCTTTTGGAAGCGCAAAACAATGGTCTTTCTTATAGTGAGTTTTTGCAAATGGTTTTGCAAGATGAACTGGAGATAAGGATGAATAGAAAAATCCAACGCCTTATTCTTCAGGCAGGTTTAAAACATGCTCAGACCATGGAGAATTTTGATTTTTCTTTTAATCCTCAAATTCCTGTTCAGCACATAAAAGAATTAGCAACCTGTCAGTTTTTACACAAAAAGGAAAACATTTTTTTCTTAGGCCCAACCGGAACTGGAAAAACGCATTTAACTCAAGCTATTTGTATTAATGCCTGCAGGCAAAATTACAAGGTGGGCTTTTTTAAATTTTATCATCTTTTCGATGAGTTTCAAAAAGCGCTTTTAAAGAATGAAGTTCATCTTCTATTAAAGAGACTAAACAAATTAGACCTTATTGCCTTAGATGATTTTGCTTTTCGTGAAATCTCTAAACAAGATGCACAGTTCTTTTATGCTTTGGTCGATCAAAGGTATGGAAAAAAATCTATGATCTTAAATTCGAACAGAGATATAACGGATTGGATGAATATCTTCCCTGATCCAATTATTGCCAATGCAATCTTAGATAGATTGGCTCATAATGCGCATCAAATCATTTTGAATGGACAGTCTTATAGGAAAAAAGAGAATTTATTTTTTAATGAAAATTTAGGTTGATCTACTATGATTCATTGCTTTAAATTACCTTAAAAATTTTTTACAATACCTGGGGAATTAGCTTGATCTCTCACCTGGGGAATTAACCTGGACGCCGACAGATTTTTAATGGGGTTTGGTTTGGGGGTTGGATTCGAGATTGCGGATTGGGTTAATGGGAAAATTTTTGAATGAAGCTTACACTCTCGTGGAAACTATGTCAAATGCAAATTGCATTTCCCCAAAAACAGAATTTTCCCAAAGGGATGGCCTTGCCAAAAATTACCCCTCCGTCGGTAGCCGGACTGAATCATTTGATCAAGCCAGAGAAACCGTTAAGAAATCAATGCCCGACCGGAGAAACGCGCAACTTTCTGATCGTGTATATGCAAAAAACACAGCAAACAAAGAATGCTTTTTTTGTTATCGGGTTCGCTTTTTCTATTGCCTGAAATCCCGTTCAAGCAGTGACTTTAAAGGGCCGATACGGCGCAAATTTATAAATGAGTCAAAATTGATAAATCGGGGAACGTTTTCTACGTTGTTTACTCCTGAATGTGAATGAAATCCCCACATTTATTATGGGAGTTGAATATTCCGTTTCCAAACCGATACTTCCAATTCCCCGAATACTCAATCTTTCAAAAGGCAAATGAACCAAACCGCGTACACCAACAATATTAACGGGTACTAATTTGTTCCAACGAATCGGAGAGCTTTCGCCAAACTCTTGTTTTTCATGACGATAAAAAGCGCCTAAACTTAATCCAAACGGGTCTTTTAAGTACATTCTGCGCTGAATTATAAATTCACTGTTTCTGAACAAATTTCCCACAGCAGTAAAATAGACCCGGTCATACACCTTAAAAGTAAAATCAAGACCAAAGTTTAAAAT
>CAZJNP010000419.1:0-3328 GCA_964547355.1 uncultured Calditrichaceae bacterium | reverse complement strand
GTATAAATACACACCTGAGGCCGCCGATTGACCCAAATCATTCCTGCCATCCCACTGGGCTTTGAGTACCTGCCCGGGCGGCATAATTTTATTGTCGAGAATCGTTTTAACTTTTTGACCCAGTGTATTAAAAATAACCAGCGAAACCGGCCGTTGCTTGTCGAGCGTAAAACGAATGATGGTGGATGGATTAAACGGATTAGGATAATTGCCCAGCATTTCAAAACGGGTGGCGATGGCTGCGCCGGGTTCGATTCCGGTTAACGGCTGTTTTCCGATCACCACATCGTCAATGGCCCACCCCCAGCCATTGGCCGCCTCGTCCGCGTACAAGCGAAAGCGCAGATAAATCTTTTTCCCTGCCGGAAAAAGGTCGCTTAACAGCGTATCGTGAGCACGGAAATCGTACCCGTTGGGCGTCATGTCGTTCTGGTAAAAATACAGCCAATCTTCATCGTATCGAGCATCGTATGGTTCAAAAATCGGACTCCAGTGCTCGCCGTCCGCACTGGCTTCCACCGCCACATAATCCCACATCTGGACGTCCGGGTAAGCCGTGCCTTTTTCGCCGGGTTCCACCACGGCGATATCGCGGTAAGAAAAGCGTAAGCTGTCGGAAATCGTTACCGGCGGTTTTAAAAACGCCATGTATTGTTTCTGGTTCTGATAGGGATGCTCGCTATGCAAGGCAGGCGAGTCGAAGCCGTCTTCCGTAATGACCGCCATATCTCCGAAAAACATTTCCTCCGGTTCGTCAAAGAACACGGCCACGCTGTCCACCGGCAGATAGACCGAGCGCATTTTTGTCTCCGACTCGTACACCAGCGTATCCAGATAGGCCTTGATTTTCACCTGCAGTTCGACCGGAGGCTGGACAAGATATGTGTACGTGGTGTCCTGATAGGGCACCATTTCCCGCATGGTGTGTACCGGCTGATCGTTTATGAAAATTTGTAAAGAATCGTAACCGCCGCGTGGTTTGAACACAATTTTCAACTGGTTCGTATTAGGGTCCGGAAGATTTAAATCCGCCAGAATCGGTTCCAGCACTTCAAGATTTATCGTTTCCAGTTTGTCGTTAATCACCGTCCAGATGCCCCGGCCGTGGGTGGCGGCCACGATCTCCTTGCCCACGATCTTCATCCTGCGCACGGATACGGCCGGCAGATTGTGGTTGGCGTATTCCCAATGACCGCCCTCGTCGTAAGAAATAAAAAGGCCGATATCCGTACCTAACCAGATTTCTGTAGTATCGTAAGGCATAATCAACGCGCAGTGTACCGGCACTTCCGGCAGATTGGCGGTAATATCTTCCCAAGTCTGTCCCAGATCACGGGTAAGAAAGACTTTTCCATACCCGTAAACCCCAAACATGACCAGCGCGGTGGCGCTGTCCGTGGGAGAGGTGGCGATGCCGGTTAAAAAGGCGTTGGGGGACTCCGCCGGTTTTGGTACGGTGGTAAAATGATATCCGGCGTCGGTGGAAACATTGATATGATTCGCATCGCTTGCCGCCCAGACCACATTGGAATCTTTTTCCGAAACCGCAATTTTAATCCAGCGTCCGCCGCCAAAATTCACATCCACAGGAACCCAGGTATATGCGCCGTCGGTGGTCAGATAAATCTTATCCGTCTCTGATGCGGTGAATAGTTTTTTCGAATTATGGGGATCCATGGCCAAAGGCGTATGAAAAATATCGCTTTCCGGCAAACCATCGACGGCCATTACAAAAACATCTCCGCCGTTCACCGAACGGTACACATAGGAACTGTACAAAGTGCTGTACAGTACATCCGGATTATCCTTGCTCCAGGCACAGTCAAATCCGTCGCCTCCGATCACCTCCTGCCAGGACGTGGCAGCATGCGGATTTTCGGGCGATAAAAGCGTGCCGTTGTCTTGAGTACCGCCGATGTAAATCTCCTTTAACGGGTGGCGCGCCACATCGTAAAACTGGGTGACGCTATAACCGTTGTTTCTGCCTTCCCAGTTCTGTCCGTCATCATCTGAATAAAAGATTCCGCCATCGTTGGCGGCAATGATAGCAAAAGAGGAATCGCTGCGCGGTAAAGTCACCAGAAAATGCTGATCCGCATGCACGTAAGGCAGACCTTCTGCGCCGTACCAGTGCGAAATTTGCTCGATAACAGCCTGATCGTTATGGGTTTCCACGCGGTACAAATCGATGCCGCCCACAAAAACAATTTCCGGATCAAACGGATGTACGACCAGCGTATTGTCGTACCAGCCCTGACCGCCCAGCCAGTTCACGGAATTGCCCAGATTCAGCCAAGCCTTCCCGCCATCACTGGACTTAAAAAACCCCAGTAGTCCGTTGTCGCCGTTCACCGGGGAAGCGTACAGATAGTTGGTGTCCGCACGCGAAACGGCCATTTCGATGCGGTAATGGTCGGTTATTTCCTCGCTGACGTATTCCCAGGAATCGCCCATATCCACCGATTTATAGATGCCGCGCGCACGGGCGGTCAGAAACAGCGTGTTAAAATTAAGCGGATTGGCAAGCACCTGATAGATGGAAACACCCTGATCAAACACTTTTTGCCAGCTTGCACCGCCGTCAACGGTGCGGAAGAGCCCCTCCCTGGTGGCGGCAAAGGCCGTATCGGGATGCTCCGGATGAACGATGACGCGATTCACATAGCGGAAATCTGTATTGCCGGCCGTGGATTCCAGTTGAACCCAGCTCTGTCCGCCGTCCGTGGTTTTGAACACACCGTCGCCCACGATGGCGTCGTAATTGTAAAATCCTTCGCCGGTGCCGGCGTATAGCACACTAGGTTGTGAGTCGCAAATGGCCAGCGTGGTCACGGAGATCACCGGCAAATCGTCGCTCTGACACACCCAGTTGTTCCCGCGGTCTTCCGTGTACCAGATGCCGCCGCCTACGGCACCCACCCACCAGATGCTGTCATTCTGAGGGTGCACCACTATGGAGCGCGTTCGGCCGCCGATGTTTGCGGGGCCTCGCTCCTTCCACTCAAGCGTCGCGCTTGATTTATAAATACCATAAAGACGCTTTGCCTGCGCATAAGCCTTAAAACGCCAGTTGGCAGGATAAGAAAAAGGCTTGCCGATTTCCGACCGCAGCGCCAGTTCTTCCAACTGCGCCTGATCCGGTCGATCGTAGCGGGGACCTTTTTCTTCCTGCACTTTTTTTGTTCTTGATAAATCTGACAATGAATTTCTATCCGGTTGCTTTTCAAGAATGGTATAAACAAATATGTATCCAGCAACGGTTAACAATATGAATAGAATGACTCTATTTTTCATGTCATTTCTCCGAGTTAATCGCAATAATTAATAT
>CAZJNP010000418.1:0-3332 GCA_964547355.1 uncultured Calditrichaceae bacterium | reverse complement strand
TAAGAAAACATCGTATGTAAAATTTTTCCGCAAGTCCTCAAAATCTGCCCGCCTGGTCATCCAGCGCCGGCCGCGTTTGATCCATAAAAGAGATTTGTAAAATTGTATATTGAGTTTCATCGTTGGAACATCTGAATCAATAATCCGGATGGCATTATAAAAAGTGCGTTTGGAATAACCCGTTGTTTCGCAAAATTCATCCGCAGTAATATATTCGTATTGCTCATCCAGGACTTTTTGAACATTAGCCACGAGAAATTTGATCGCATGGTCATGACTGGATAATTGCGAGGATAAACCATGCAACGTACGGTCTAAAGAATCAAACCTTAGATTGAGTTGATTAAATACCAGGTGGTAATTCTTCTGAAATAGCCGCATGATATTTTCAAATCGCTCAACTTCGGAAAGGCGCCATACTGCCGCGAAACCCTTTTCCAGCTTTAAAATTAGACTGGAGAAGGAATAGTTTTCCCAGCCTTCCGGGATCAATAAGCCCAGCTTGATAAACTCGATCAGATTCGCTTCATCAATATGAAGACGTTCCAGGAGCGCATTCTTTGTATATTTTACCCTCAAAATAAACCTCAACCCTAAAAAGGTAAATCATCTCCCCTTAAATTCTTCCACTCCGCAAGCAATTGCTCAAGCTTCTTTTTCAAAGCCGTGGCAATGGCCGGATCATACGGTTCGGACTGCGTAAATTTTTTTCGGGCCATGGCAAAAAAAACAGCCATTTCCGCCCATTCATCGTCCATACTTCCGTTTAAATGCATAGCAGTTCGTTCTTTTCGCTGTTCGATAATGTAATCGATGATTTCATCCCCGTATTCAGATAGTATCAGGGCGTAAGCCGGCATGTGCAGCAGTTCATTTGGATTACGCCATTTGTAAATCGTATCCTGGGAAACTTCCAAAGCCAGGGCTTCGGCGTAAACATTATCGATCACCTCGTGGATAAATTCCTTAAACTCGTCTGCTATGCGCTGCACGCGCGGACTTTTAGGCGCCATGCACTCCCCTTCTTTTTCTAATGTAAATTTGATGGCCGCATTTTTTATTAATACAGGTGTACCCGATATCCATGGAAAGTTTGGAAGAGATAATGTAAGAATACATTTTAGAGCCGCATACCGGGCAGGTGGAAGAAATCGGAAATACAGAAAAATCCGGATTTTTGGATTGTGATGAAGGTGCTGAAAATGTAGTTTTCATAGTGTTCACCGCATCATATTGTTAAAGCAGGCGTCCCGCCCCCACGCGGGACTACCTGCATTTTTAGTTATTTTTATTGATTTTTATCGAATTGTCTAATATATTTAGACGTTCCAATTTTCATTTTTTATTTTTGGGATTGCGGTTGCAGGAAGACCGGATGTTCCTTTAAAAGTTGGCGCCGGATCTTTTCCGGAATATAATCCGGAAAAATGATACCGGATATTTTAATACCATTGGTATAAAGGCGGTCCAGCAGATGCAGGCTTTGCAAATAAGGACAGTCCAGAACATCCGCAAGACGCTGAATAGTGGATTCGGAAATCGGCCTGAGGCCGGAAAAAAAGTTGTAATAGCTTTGCTTAGAGATTTGAGCGCGTTCAATAAGTTCGATTACGCGCATATTTTTGTTGGTGCGCAAGATTTCAATACTCAGCATATAAAAGCCCTTACTTAGGGGTTCATGGGGATGACTTCCGCTTCCCGCCAAGGATAGGCGTCATCCCCTTTTTAGTTTATTTCTGGAGGTTCTATGCCATCTGAAAAAAACATTTGCGATTGCAAAGAACGCGTCGCTTTGGAATTAGCTATTTTAATTTCTCAAGAAGAACACAGTGTGCAACCAGACCAGGCTCGTGAATACTGGCTTAAACTATATCATCAGGCCCGGTCCGTTGTATATGGGACTCTTCCTGAGTTGGAAAAAGTAAAAAATTAAAAAAATCGTCTGCCGTCGTTACAACCGCTTGGCTGTGCGGGATGGGACGATCGTTCCCATGATATTCAACAGCCATCTTAAGCGCATATTTGCGTAGCTCAATATCGTAATCGGAAAAGCGTGCCGTGGACATAATGGTACCCTTTTTTAATTGGTTTAATCATTAACTACAGTCTGAATATATTAGACTTTTTTTAGAAAGTCAAGCGTAAAGTGACAACAAATAGTCATAATATTGATGCAAGTAGGCAACTGTTTTATGATAATATTGAGTTTTTATTCAAGTTAAATAAAGAAAAAAATTTTTTAAAAAAATCAGATTTTTTTCGTGAAACAAATATATCAAGACAATCTTTACCGAGATGGAAACAAGGAAGCATCCCGGCGCGGACCACGTTAAACCGGATCGTGGAGTATTTTAACCGATGGCTTTACCTTGATTTAACGCCGGAACAGTTATTAAACGAAAACCTGCAACAGGTTATAAAATTACGGCAAACAGCACCTTCAGCCGGATTAAGTCCGGAAGAACAATCCCTGCTGCAAGGCTTTAGAAAGCTAAAGCAGGAAGATAAAAAACTATTATTGAAATTGATAAAGCGGCTGGGTAGATCATGATGATACAATTTTGTCTTATATAAATAAAATAGGTATATAATGTGATAATACACCTTGCCGCTTGAACAATTAATACTTATTTTTCGTTTAAAACAGACGAAAAGAAATATAAGAGTAAAAAAGAAAGAGAAGATAATGGAATCTCAAAGCATTGTTCTGAATGTTCTGATTTATAAGGACGAAGAACAAAATATTTATATAGCCCATTGTTTGGAAATGGATTTGGTGGCTACCGCCGACTCACGGGAGCAAGTGGAAAAAGATATTATTGACATAATCCAGGCTCATATCACCTATGCTTTCGAAAGCAATAATCTGGAAAATATGTACTCACCGGCTCCGCCGGAAATATGGCGCCGCTATTATGAACATTCCGCCCAAATTAGAGCTAATACAAACCGCATTATTCATAAGAGCCGAAATAAAAACATATTTATTCCGCCTAAGATCACCGCTAATTTTTCAGAAGATTTATGTTTTGCATAAGGTCCACAATGAATGTCAAACAAGGGACCACTAAAATTAAAGGTATTTCTTAGACGATTAAAAGATTATGATATATATCATCTGCCCCTGAAACGCGGCAAAGGCTCCGAAATCATTTTAACTTCCGATAAAAGATTAAAAAATGGCAAACCTATTTTTCATACCATTAAAAACCATGGGAAAAAAACATTAATATATCGCCAGGTAATTCAAACCGTATGCCGGAAGTTCAGTATTGATGAAGATGAATTTTACGGTTTAAAATAAAGCCATTTTATCTTGTCGGATTCATTAC
>CAZJNP010000417.1:0-3332 GCA_964547355.1 uncultured Calditrichaceae bacterium | reverse complement strand
CGTTATCATACACGTAATAATAGGCGTTTTCTTTGTAAGAAGGAAAGTCTGTCTGTTCCGGATTTGGATCGTAAACGGCCCCGTCCTCGCTTTTTGGCCCGTTAAGCGGATTTACAAAATTCATGGCAAACGCCGCTTCCGAGGACTGGCTTTCGTAAGGAAAACGATCAATGGAAAAACGGTTGCCCAGAAGGTCTTTGAAAGTGTACATCAACGCTTCATGATTCCCCATTCCGACCATTACCGGAAAATAGTGCGCAAAGGGTTCGATGGCATGTTTCCAGTTGGCATATTGGAGATTTATTTTATCCAAAGAGAGCAGATAACCGTTAATCAAGTCACCGGTAAACTGCATAAAGGCGATTTTTTGTTGGGCGCTCAACGCCATGATTTTTTTGATGATGTACACATTCGCACCAAAAACATCCCGTTCGCCACCGCCCTGACCGCTCCGGGAGTCGCTGGCGTAAGCGAAGGTAAACGGCTTGCGGCTTCCTGGCGTCGGTGCGGTTCTAAACGAATAGCTCTGCTGTATTCCGCTTACTTCAACGGTGTAAGTGTATTCGTGATCGGCTTTTAAACCTTCAATTAACATCTCGTGTCTCTGAACGGCAGTTTCGTCTTTGAATTCCCGACCGTCTGCGGACACGGAAGCCTTTACAGCCCGGCTGGTAGCAAAGGAAATGGTAACACTGTTATGGGTAAGCAGATTCACAAATGGCCCCTCGATTACCGTGGGAACCACTTCAAATGGTCCGGTTCCTTTAAACGAAACTTTGCCATCGTACAAAATGATGCCCTGGTCGTTCGCCACGCGATAGCCGATGGTGCCGCTCCCACTCTTTTGCCAGCCGATCATATCGTACTTGCCGGACATTTTATTTTTAATATCGATTTCGACTTTGCCTTGTTTGATTTTGCCGGTTCTTTTAAAAAATACCGGCATCGGGTGCCTGGAATCCTGAAAGTGTATAAAGCCGTAATACAGGGTGCCGTTTAAATCTTCCATTCCAAAATCGAAAGCAATACCGTTTTCGGTTCCTTTGGGCTGTCCTAGCATTTTGGTTAAACCCGGGCCAGCGTCAGGTTCTTTGGCGCTTAACTTTTGCGGACCGGTATCTAAAACGAGTTTTCCCTGGTCATCATATTCAAGACCGGAATATGACTGCGGAATATATTGCGCAAACAATAAACCGCTGAAAATCATCCAGAACAAAAAGATCGCGAAAATTTTTCCAGACATTGTGCCTCCGAATGTAATGGTTTTAAAATGTGAATTTATACTAAAAGCGTATTTCTGCCAATTTTATTTCCCCGAAATCCATCCTGGAACAAAGAAGGTCACGACGGATTTTTCATTTAAAGAATTCTTTTTATTTTTACCTTTGCGCTATTTGGCTACACCTTAGCGGCATTCCTCGATTTGATTTGCGATGAAGATTTTTAACGCGAAGAGCGCTGAGAAGTCGCGGAGAACCTTAGGTCATTAACGAAATAATTTTATTTATTTGGTGTAAATTGATTTAAGCGGCTA
Source organism: uncultured Calditrichaceae bacterium (assembly GCA_964547355.1). Classification (GTDB taxonomy): domain Bacteria; phylum Calditrichota; class Calditrichia; order Calditrichales; family Calditrichaceae; genus CAZJNP01. Next base: position 1,798 of record CAZJNP010000417.1, on the reverse strand, counting down.
AAAATACTTCAGCTGTTTCCTTTGTTATTTTCTAAATAAGTTGCGCGCAGCATGAAAAAAACCTCCGCGCATTCAGCGACTTCTCGGGGTCCTTTGCGTTACTTCCGCGAGACCTGATCAGTTTCCATTTAAAAATTTGGCAATCGCGGATGATACTGTTTTCATATTACACCCGATGGCCAAATGGCCACAGTTGTCGTCGAGAACCAGGAGCCGGGCGTGAATAAGCGGTGCAAAACGGATGGCCGGTTCGGGATTTACGGTGTGATCGCTGCGCGAGACGATGATCAGTGTTTTGGCTTTTACCTTTTTCGCTGCCTGGTGTTGGTCGTCGTTGAATTCGCGAAAGATGTCAAAACCCGACATAGCCCTTAACTGGGCCAGAAATCCGGCCAAAGGAAAAGTGTTCTGAGCCGGCGAAAAAAAGGAATGAATGATTTGATCGACTTCCTTCCGGTTTGTATGCGTATTCACGTACTCGGGCGTGCGTATGGTTAATTGTTGAATTAGCCGGATGCTGCCCCAAATCGAATCCTCCGGGCAGTGCACCCGCGCTCCGCTGGTGATGATGCTTTCCTGGAGACGCAGTAAATACAAATCGTAAGGGGTCAACCGGGGCGACCCCACATAGGGCACGGCCCTGTCCATGAAATCAGGGAAAGACACCATCCACTGAAAGGTTTGCATGCCGCCCATGGAGCCGCCGACCACGGCAAATACATGGTGAATATTCAGAAACCGGGTTAAAAGAAGATGCTGGGCTTTGACCATGTCCTTAATGGTAAATTCAGGAAATTTTCCTGACAGAAAATCCTGGAGGGACTGCGGCGTACTCGATTCGCCGTTGCCCAGTGCAGCCACAGCAATCACGGCATAGCGCGTAGTGTCCACCAGCTTGTCCGCGCCAAGCACGCGGCCGATATGAGCGGTGGTGCCGCCAAACCAGGTGGGAAATAAAACAATATTGGATTTTTCCCGGTTAATCTTACCGTAGAGGCGGTAAGCCACGGTGCAGTTTTCCAAAACGGCGCCGTTGTCCAACGGTAAGTCACCGATGCGGACGCGGTTCAGCTGGCTACCGGCTCCGTAAGCCATCCCCACCAAAAACAGGGCAATGAATAAATACCCTACCGTGCGCTTATTCAACCACATGTTTGCGCTCCAATAATTTTTGAATACATCGGTTCAGTCAAAACAAGATCAGCGGCTGAGTTGCGTCATTCATTTCTGATCCTCCAGAATCATGGACAAACCGATCCGGCCCCGTTCCAGATCAATGGAAACCACCTTAACGTCGATTACGTCGCCGACTGAAACCACTTCCATCGGATTTTTAACGAATTTCTTTCCCATCTGGCTCACGTGCACCAGGCCGTCCTGTTTCACGCCGATATCCACAAAAGCGCCGAAATCCACTACATTGCGCACCGTGCCTTTCAGCACCATGCCTTCGCGCAGGTCTTCCATTTTTAACACGTCGCTTTTGAAAATGGGTTTGGGCAATTCATCGCGCGGGTCAAGTCCCGGCTTTTCCAGGTTGCTGAGAATATCATAAAACGTGGGCTCGCCAATGCCCAGTTCTTCCAGCAGTTCCTGCAGATTGATTTTCGATTTTTTTATCTGTTCGCGTAGGCGTTTACCGCCGGAATGCACATCTTCGATCTGAAATTTTTGAAGCAGCTTTTGTGTGGCCTCATACGATTCCGGATGAATGCTGGTATTATCCAGCGGATTATCCCCGTCGGGAATGCGTAAAAAGCCGGCAGCCTGCTGAAAAGCCACTTCTCCAATACCGTCC
>CAZJNP010000416.1:0-3342 GCA_964547355.1 uncultured Calditrichaceae bacterium | reverse complement strand
AAACTATATAAAAAAATTACTTTGTGATATGCTCAGCCAATGAAGACAGATAAGACTCTAAAATTTCTTGATTTATAGAGAAATAACTCCATTGGCCCTCCTTCCTGAATTTAATTAATCCGCTCTCCACTAATACTTTTAGATGATGAGAGATAGTCGGCTGTGAAAGCGGAAATGCAGCGGTTATGTCTTTACAGGCGATTTCCCCCTTTTCTGAAATCAGTTTATAAATTTTATAACGATTTTCATCCGCTAATGCTTTCGAGACTTTTACAAGTTTTTTAATATCGTATCCCATTACTCTAGTATTAACAAAAAAACATATTGATATATTTCGATATATCTATAAAATAATATATCAATCTGCCATTGTCAAGTATGATGATTATTTTGAGAAGTATTTGACTGCCTCAGTGATTTGTAATTAATTCTCACTCCAGGCATATTACAGTAAGGTTTAACCAGACTTGCCATGCTTGAAATATTTTCAATTGGGTAAAAAACCATACGCGTGACAAGTTCCGGTTGCTTTCTTTGTTATTCCGCCCTTTTGTTTTTCGGATAGGTTTTATTTAACAGGTCATTCGGAATAGACTTTATAATCTAAATATCTTTTGGTTCCATACTTAGATTTTGCCCGGCAAAAGACGTCACGTTAAAAAGAGCCAAAAAACTTTTGATTCCAAACTATTTTATTAAAATCATTTTCTGTGTCTTGGTAACCGATCCGTTGCTTAATTGATACAAGTAAACTCCGCTGGCTAAATTCGAACCATCGAATTTTACCTCATAATGTCCCGGGCTCTTCCTCTCATCCAAAAGAGTTGAGACCTCTCTGCCGGAAAGATCAAACACTTTCAGGGTAATATGGCTGGTTTTTGGCACCTGGAGCCGAATTGTTGTTGATGGATTGAAGGGATTCGGATAGTTTTGGTACAGTGCAAAGTATCCAGGGACAATTTTCTTTTTTTCTATACCGGTAACTCTTGCTTGAGTAAGAATTGAAATACCCGTGTAGTTATGAATATCAATATCATAAGCGGAAATCCACACCTCCGTAGAATCGTTGTTTTCGCGTGTGGCTAGAGAGATCACATCATTACCGGCAATACCCGAATTATCTTTATAATAGAGCAAAAGTTGAGTTCCGTCGTACATTCCAAGCCCTTCTTCATCCGTACCGAACCATTTAATTCCGTCTTTGTCGATTACAATGGAGGTGATGGAATTATTTGGATTCCAGGCATCTGCCATATTATAAATATCCCATGAACTTCCGTCGTAAATGCAGAATTCTCCAAAATCCGTTCCAACGTACATTTTACCATTTCCATAGGTTATTCCACCATTTTCGAAAGCTATTGCATTAACCCATTTGTCTGTTGCGTTGCCAATGCTGTCAATTTCCCAATTTGCACCATCGAATTTTACCAATCCGTTTCCCGTGCCGAACCAAATAGTTGCTTCGTTCAATAACGGGTCCGGATTCTCTTCCACGGCAATTGCATGCACACTGTTGTCGGGCAAAACACCGGAAGAGTAATCGTACAATTCCCAATTAGAACCATCATATTTAAGCAAGCCGTTACTCCAAGTTCCTATCCACAAAGCCCCTCCGGTGTTATCCGGCCCGTCGTTTTGTAAAGCAAGGACTCTAATATGGTCCAGACTATGGCCGGCCTCATCGCTGGTATACTGCGTCCATATACCATTTTGGAACTTATAAAGTCCATCATATTCGGTTGCCACCCAATAAACATCCCCGGAAGTTTTTGTAATAGCGTTTACCCAATCAGCATTAAAGTCGTCATTTGTGCTGGAATTAAATTCAACAAAAGTACTACCGTTATAGTGTATCAATCCTTTATCCTGTGTACAAAACCATACCGACCCGTCATCATCAAAAAAAATGTTTGATATGGCATTACTGGGTAAATTGGAGTTGCTCTCGTTTAAATACTTCCAATTTTGTCCGAAAACAGTGGAAAAGAGCAACAAACTGAAGATTAAAGCTACCGTTCTTTTCATACTATGGATTCCTTTCATTTGAAAAAGTGTTTTTGTATTTACCACGTTCAATCCTCTGAATCGGATATTTTTATCGAATACTTGAATATGGCGACCAAATCACACCACCTTTTACCGGATTCAATAAACTCATTCTGTCGATCCGAATTCCATGCAAACATGTTTATCCAGTCATTGCTTGTCATCCATAGGTTATCTTTTCATACTTGGTAAATTGCTTAAAAAGACAGGTGGTAACATTGAAGTTACCACGATTGAAAGTTTGAATAAAACCGGAGGTTTGCTAAACTACCTTCCGTAGCTAACCACCGGTAAACCCCCACACGTTCAATGATCTTTACTATGTGCGGCAAGAAAAGTAGAGCCTGTTATCTTAGGCTTCTCCTACGGATAGGAGTAGATGAATAAACAAAATAAGAAAATGTAATTTTTTGTCATCATACAGGCTCTCATTAATTTGATAAAGAATAATTATTTCACTAAAAGCATCCTTTTGGTTAATTTCGTTGATCCGGTATTTAGCGTATAAAAATAAATCCCGCTGGAAAGTCCGGAAGCGTCGAAAGTAACTTCGTAAGTTCCGGGAGATTTCGGTTCATTAACTAATGTTTTTACTTCCCGGCCAAGAGTATTGTAAATCTTTAAGCTAACAAAGCTAGCCCTTGGAATATGGAATTTGATTTTAGTTTCAGGATTAAATGGATTGGGATAATTTTGGAATAAAGCCAAATCACCTGGCATAATATCATTTGCAGGGTCTTGTAATGCGGTCACATAATTTACGATTTCGGGGATAGAAGCCTTTGCTTCCAAAAGATAAACCTTTTGAAAGTTTCCATCATAAGGAACAAATTCGTAAACGATAATTAATGAGTCATCGCTCGTAATGGTGAAATCGTGCCGCCAAAACTGACCACCGTCCGAATTATAGCCTGGTGCGGGCGGGCAGTAAATCACGCCCCAATGGCCGTCCGGTGTTCTGAAGCTTGTTTCGGCGCTAAAAGCATAGGTCGGGCCGCCGTCCATATCGCCCCAAAACGCTGTGCCGTCTGATGCAAACTGGATTTTTTCATTGTTGAGGGAACGATTCGAAGCGCCTGGACTTTCCACCCCATTTGCGACGGGATAATTATCTTCTATTTTAATCCATGTGCCATTTGATTTTTTGAAAAAAGGATGTTCAATATCATTTTTTGCCAGCAGAAAAATATCGCCGTTTAAATCTTTACCGATCGCAGTGCCGAACGGGTACCAATAAGGCCAGGCTGAAAACAGCGTATCCGAAACATATTCAAAGTCTAATGTCCATTGATT
>CAZJNP010000415.1:0-3365 GCA_964547355.1 uncultured Calditrichaceae bacterium | reverse complement strand
ATGTAACATCCGTACCATCACGCAGAATATTGGCCTTGCCCAGAGCAACCACCGAATCCGGAGCATAGATGATTGCCGATTTGGGACGGCTGGTGCGAATGTAAACCGGGCCTTTGTGCTCGGCAATTTGGGGCAGCAATTGGCGCATGGCGATTTCATCCGCGGGTACTACCACCGTAAAACCGGGCAGAGCACAGGCTAAAGCCAGGTCTTCAATGCCCATTTGCGATGGGCCGTCTTCCCCGATGCTGATACCGGAATGGGAGCCGCACAGTTTGACGTTAAATCCGGGATAGGCCACCGACTGGCGCATCTGATCAAATCCTTTGCTCATTAAAAAAGTGGCAAAGCTGGAAGCAAAAGGGATTTTACCGCTGGCGGCCAAACCTGCGGCAATGGAAACCATGTTCGCTTCCGAGATGCCGATGTTAAAAAATCGCTCCTGGAATTTTTCCTGAAAGCGGTTGGACATGGTGGATTTGGACAGATCGGCGTCCAGTACCACAATATTTTGATTTTTCTCGCCCAGTTCGGCCAACGCTTCGCCGTAGGCTAACCGGGTAGCTTTACCGAGAGGATATTTTTCACTCATTCTTCTTTTTCCAAATTTAAATTAAACGTTTCCGTTCCTGTTCCAATTCTTCTAGCGCCTGTTGCAGTTCTTCCGGGCCGGGCGCAGAGCCATGATATTTATTATTATTTTCCATAAAAGAAACGCCCTTGCCCTTAACGGTTCTGGCAATAACCACTGTGGGAGAACCGGTGTGTTTTTTTGCTTCGGACAGAGCGGCCATAACGGCGCGCATATCGTGTCCGTCCACGTCGATCACGTGCCATTTGTTGGAAGCCCATTTTTCGCGAATCGGTTCCAGGTCCAGGATGGCTTTAGTGGCGTCGTCCAGCTGATAGCCGTTATAATCAAGAATGACGGTCAGGTTGTCCAGTTTATGATGTCCGGCAAACATGGCAGATTCCCAGATTTGCCCTTCGTTGGCTTCGCCGTCGCCGATCAGTACAAACACCTGCCAGGGTTTTTGATCGAGCTTAGCCGCCAACGCCATCCCAATGCCCAGGGAAACACCCTGCCCCAGCGAACCGGTGGAAGCTTCCAGAATGGGCAGCTTACGTTTATCCGGATGTCCCTGAAGCGGACTGCCCAGCTTGCGCAGCGTTTTCAGTAATTTTTTGTCGATGTAACCTGCTTCTGCATAAGCCGCATACAGCACCGGCGCGGCGTGTCCCTTGCTTAAAATGAACCGGTCGCGCTCCTCCCATTGCGGATTCTGCGGATCATGCTTTAAAACGCCGCCGAAATAGAGGGCCGTGACCGCTTCCACAGCGGAAAGAGAACCGCCGGGATGTCCCGATTTGGCCTCGGCGATCATCTCTACGATGTGACGCCGCAATGTGTTGGCCACCAATTTTAATTCTCTGATGTCTTTTTCCATAGTCGCTACCAATCTATTCTAAAAATTCAACATTAATTTCTTTTTCGATGATGCCCGCTTCGCGCCCGCGCGTTAACAGAGTGCGGATCGCCCGGCGGCCTACATCGCCATAATCCAGGGTCCAGTGGTTGACGTACATCCCAACAAACCGGTCGGCCAATGCCGGATCCATATCGCCAGCATACTGCAGCGCATACTGCAATGCCTCTTTACGATGATCCAGCGAATATTGAATGCTGCGCTGAATCAGATCGGACACACGCCGCATCAGCTCTGCGCCCAAGTCCCTGCGAATCACATTACCCCCCAGCGGCAGCGGCAAACCGGTTTCAGAGTACCACCACTCTCCCAGATCCACAATTTTATTCAGTCCTTGCTGGGCGTAGGTGAGTTGCCCTTCATGAATGATCAATCCCGCTTCGTATTCGTCGTTGAGCACTTTGGGAATGATCTGATCGAAAGGCACGACTTCATATGCCACATCTGGGGCAAAGATTTTAAGCGCCAGAAATGCGGTGGTCATCTCTCCCGGAACGGCAATTTTAACGGTGGAAACGGATTCGGGCGTGTGTTTCTTTTTTGAAACAATCATCGGTCCATATTTATCACCCATGCTGGAACCGGTGGGTAGCAGAAGATATTTGTCCGCCACGTACGGAAAAGCGTGGATGGAGATGGCCGAAACTTCATAGGTTCCTTGAAGCGCTTCCTTGTTCAGGGTTTCGATGTCTTTCAATATATGCGTAAAATGCAAATCGCCTGTGTCAAACACTTGGTTGGCTAAGGCGTAAAACATAAAAGCGTCGTCGGAATCCGGACTATGGGCAATACGTATTTCTTTCATCGTTCTCCTCGTTCTGTCGAAAGCCGTTAAGTTAAAACTATCAGAGAATGCATGCAACAAATTTTAAGGCGAATTGCTCTGCGGGAAGGTATTGGGTAAAAAGGATATAAAGGGGTATGGGTAGTATTTTGCCGCTCCTCTTTCAAAATCCCTATACCATATGCCTTAATATTCTATCTACGCCGTTGTTAATAGATTTTAACGATCTTACTGATCATAAACCGGGCGTAGATGTAACCGCCGCTGCGGAACTCGTCGGGAATTTTTCCATAGTTGGCAGAGATCAGTGTTAGAATCACTTTGTAAATGCCCTCAACTTCCTGCAAAAGACTGGCGTAAACAAAATACCGCCCTTTACCCGGCGTTTCAATTGGATATTCATGGGAATCCGAACGATTATACCCGCTTGGGGTCACATAATATCTAACCATTTTCAGCGTTTGGGGATAGGTCTTATCCACTTCCTGCCAGGTAATGACAATATTATTCGATTTTGAAGCAGAGTCGGGAGCGGTGATTTGGTTCAGGTCCCTGGGCGGCGCCGTTACATAGATGGGATGCTCCGAGCCATCCCCTAAAATGATGGTTACCGTCATTTTCTGCCCAGCATGCATTAAGGAAGTATCGGAGGAAAGCAAACGATAATAAGGCGCGCTATCTTCATATACAATCCCCAGCTTACGGCCGTTGACCAGCACCGATCCATCTTTGAGTTTAACATAATCCTTATTCTTGTCCAGCAACCGCACCTTAAAATCAATGGTTACGCTACCCTGGTCGTTAATCCGTTTTTCAAGATCAATCAAGGGGCGAACTAACTTGGGGTCTCCAAAGGACACATCAGAAAGCGCGGAATCCAGCGGCACGTCCCCACAGGAATACAAAAAAACAACGGAAAGGATTAAGACAAATTTTAGAAGAGTATCATTTCTCCCGGATGTATCAAAATATATAAAAAAAACATTGATGAATTCAACCTAAAAAAGAAAAAACAAAAATAAAAAAGAATAAAAAAAAAAAAAAAAAAAAAAATTAAAAAACAAGATGGAAAATAAACATATTAAAAGGTTCAA
>CAZJNP010000414.1:0-3366 GCA_964547355.1 uncultured Calditrichaceae bacterium | reverse complement strand
GCAGACGAACGGTCAAAAATAGAACGTCGACGTCGACGTAAAGAAATCTTTGCCTGGACGCTGTATGATTTCGCCAATACGGCCTTTAGCGTGATTGTTGTTACGGTAGTGTATGCGGTTTTTTTCAAGAAATACGTGGTTGGCGATTTAAGAATGGATGTTTTTGGGCTAACGCGCAATCCCGGAGATTTACTATGGGGATTGGGCGGGGCAATATCCATGTTTTTGGTGGCAATTAGTTCACCGGTACTGGGAGCGGTGGCTGATTCAGGAAGTAAGAAAAAATTATTTCTGTTTGTCTATTCTTCGGCCTGTATTTTAGCCACCATGATGTTGTATTTTTTGCAGGCGGGAATGATATGGCAGGGTTTGTTACTTTTTATTATTGGCGATGTGGGATTTGAAGGTGCGATCGTTTTTTACAACGGTTTTCTACCGCAGATATCGCAGTCGGATAATATCGGTAAAATTTCCGGTTATGGTTTTGCGCTGGGATATATTGGTTCTCTGGTTTCTTTGTTGATTGCCATGCCATATGCCAATCAGGCATTTGTACATAACGATCTTTCTTTAATGCGACCGGCCTTTATCTGGGCGGGATTGTTTTTTCTTGTTTTTGCCCTACCGATATATTTTTTCCTGAAAGAGCGTCAAAATCCAGGGCCCGCATTGCAAGGTAATGTATTAAAAGCGGGATATGAAAAAGTTCTAAAAACGCTAAAAAAAATCCGTATGTTTCCTCAGATCACCAGGTTTTTGATCTCCTATTTTATTTATATAGACGGGGTAAATACGGTGATCTATTTTAGCGGAATTTATGCCAGCGATACACTCGGATTTTCCATGAAAGAAGTAATCCAGTTTTTTGCCATTGTACAGGCCTCGGCTATTTCGGGATCGTATATTTTTGGATATTTGACGGATAAACTGGGTCCTAAAAAGACAATCAGTCTGACGCTGGTTCTGTGGATGCTGGTCGCAATTGGCGGCTTTTTAGCCCGCGACGCCTTGACCTTTTATGTGGTTGGACTGATCGCCGGTGTGGCCATGGGTTCTTCTCAATCGGCCAGCCGTGCTATGATGGGACGGCTAATTCCAAGTGGGATGGAGGCAGAGTTTTATGGTTTTTACGCTTTAACAGGAAAATTCTCGGCAATCCTGGGGCCGATGCTGTTTGGCGTTACCTCTACGATTTCGGGAAGCCAGCGGATAGCAGTGCTCTCTGTATTGGTCTTTTTTGTGACCGGCTTTATCTTGCTGCGTCGCGTGGATGAAAGTGTGACCTATAAGAAAGTTATTATTTAACTTGATTCTTCTTACCCAACACCTTCTTCCGTTTACCCTGCAGAAAAAAACGACTTTATTTCGTCAGAAGGCGTTGAATACATGAATTTAATGAAGTTCTCGGAATGCCAAGAATTTGAGCGGCTTTGGATTTGTTTTGTCCGGTGATTGCCAATGCCTGCTCGATGAGTTTTTTCTGGGCTTCGTGCAATAAATTTTTTTCGCTATCAGGATTTAATGAAATATTAAACATGCCTGGATTTTGTTCCTGGAAACTATTTTGCTCGTAAAGAGATAATGCGCTAAAATCCTTAAGAACCAGTTCTTCATTTTTTTTGAGAAGTATGGCCCGCTCTATATGGTTGCGCAATTCGCGTACATTCCCTTGCCAATAAGCAGAAATTAAATACGATTCCACTTCGGGAGATATTCGGGAGACGTTTTTATGAAACTTATGATTAAATCGGTTAATAAATACTTTTGCCAGCGGGATAATATCCTGTTTTCTTTCCCGTAAAGGAGGAATATGGAGGGTGGCTACATTCAACCGGAAAAATAAATCCATCCGGAAAGTTTTATCTTTAACCTTTTCATTTAAATCGGCATTGGTTGCAGCTATAAATCGGACATCCACCTTCGTAGGACGTACCGCACCCACACGATGAAATTCATTCTTTTCCAAAACGTGTAATAGCTTGGATTGCATTTCCAGGCTCAGGTCGCCAATTTCATCAAGAAAAAGGGTACCACCGTTCGCTTCTTCGATTAATCCCTTTTTGCCTTGTTGTCTTGCTCCGGTAAAGGCTCCTTTTTCATGACCGAATAATTCGCTTTCGATTAAGTCTGCCGGAATCGCGGAACAATTGATGGCTACAAAGGGCTTATTGAAACGTATGCTTTGGTGATGAATGTATTCTGCAATTAAACTTTTCCCCGTGCCGGTTTCTCCATTAATTAAAACGGTAGAGTCGGATTTGGCAAATTCATCGGCCATTGCAACCACATTTTTCATGGCCGGAGAATTGGCGATAATTTCCGGCAACGCCCGGTCACTAAGATAGGATTTTTTTAATTGTTCCACCTCTTTTTTTAATCGTAAATTGTCCAGTGCCTTCTGAACATTAAATCGAATAAACTCAGGGCTGACCTTTTTCTGAATAAAATCATAGGCCCCTAATTTAATAGCCTTAACGGCCACATCGATATTGCCGTGTGCTGTAATCATTATGACAGACAAATCCGGATAATCGGCCCGCAACTCTTCTAAAACAGCCAAACCGTCTTTTTCGTCCAGTTTGTAATCCAGCAGCAATAGATCGATTTCCTGCTCTGCGAAAATCTTTCGCGCTTCATCAATATTATGGGCGATGAAAATAATTCGCTCTTTGCTTTCCAGCACCCGTTTAATGGAATTACAGACAAGTGGTTCATCATCTAAAATAAGAATTTGAAATTGCATAAAAATTAATCCTGTTTTTGATGGAATAGTATATTAAACGTCGTACCTAGACCCACTTCACTTTTTACCCAGTAATGTGCGTTGTGTTGTTCCAGAATACGTTGCACAATGGCCATTCCAAGGCCGGTGCCGTTGGGAGATTTTGTATAAAAAGGATCAAAAATATATTTTATATCTTCCGGAGGTATACCAATACCCGTATCTGTAATGGTAACTTTCAGATGTCCATCTAATACCTTTGTCTCAATATTAAGAATTCCCGCCTGGCTCATAGCCTGGAAAGAATTCAGAAATAAATTGATAAAAACCTGTTCCAATTTATGCGGATCGGCCTCAATTAAAAAATGGTCATGGCCATAGTTCGTTTGTATTTTAATGGATGATTTTTCGAATTGTTTTTGAACTAGTATAAGACTTTTATTGATGACGTCTTCTATACGAATATTTTTAAATGCCATTTCATGAGGGCGGGCGTAATCTAAAATGGCCGATACAATTTTTTCGATGCGTTCAATTCCGTTTTTAATTTCCGGATAAATCTCCGAAAACGAATCTGTATGGCCGAATTTCATGTTTAAGTAATCAAGATTGTTATTAAGTGCAAAAAGCGGATTACGTATCTC
>CAZJNP010000413.1:0-3368 GCA_964547355.1 uncultured Calditrichaceae bacterium | reverse complement strand
ATCCAAACCCGTTCAATCCGACCACACATTTTAATGTATTTCTGAAAAAACAGGCTTTTGTTCAGATAGATGTTTACGATATTAACGGAAGTAAAGTGGCAACCATTGACGCCGGTATTAAAAACGCCGGAAAACACACCTTTACTTTTGATGGGTCTGGTTTTAGCAGCGGGGTCTATTTTATTCGATTTAAAGCAGATCAAAAAGATATTTCGGTGCGGAAGATCATGCTCTTAAAGTAAAGATCATAAGCACCATCGATTCAAGCCGTCCCAAAGATTCCAGGGACGGCTTTTTTTATTAAAACAAATCCTCTTTTTCATCCATCAGTCGGCGGGCTTTCTGTTTGGCAATTTGATTAAAAAGGGTCAGGTTGTGGTCCACATCGCTGGGCGTTTGCATTACATGGTTTACGAAGCGGTCAAACAGTTCTTCGTCAAGAACCTTGGCAGCGTAAAACTTCGCGGCATACACATAAGCCAAAAGAAACCGTTCATTGTTCAACCGAAAATTCTTGTTAAAATATTCCAATGCTTTATCCGGCTTTCCACCCAACATTTTAGGGATCATACCATAATACGCGCCCCAGAAAAGCAAAACCGCTCCGTGGAAATATTCCGGATTTAACTCCTCCACCCGGCGCATTAGCACTTTTATTGTGGGAAAGTCTGCCAAAGCATTTTGATCATCCAGAGAGAGAAGGGCATAGCCGGCCCAGCTAAACCCGGCCCAGAACAGAGCCGGTACCTTTTCTTTGGAATAATTTGCCAGCACCTCTTCAAGTTGATTATAACCAGCTTTTTCAGCAGCCGAAAATTTGGGGTCTTTTCTTAACACTTTTAAGGCATAATCACGCGCACGTAAATACAACTTTTTTGCTCTTTCCGGATTTTGGTCCTCGGCAAAACCCAGCGCATATCCGGCATACCCCTGGGCGGCTAAAAGAAGCAGCGTCTTGTTTTCGGGATCCGTTTTTAACAAACCATCGATCAGTTTCAGGTTCGAAGCCAGCGACTGCTCTGCAATTTGTAAATCTTCCTCCTCATAAAGAGCTTCCGCTGCCGTCGTGAGAACCGGCTCCATTTGTCGCACGATTATTGTCTGCATGCTACAGGAGACAAGCAGCAGACTCCAGATTAGTATCCACAATTTTAAGAAACGCATTTTGGCTCTGTCTTCTCTATTTCCGAAAAAAATTCGATCTAATGACGTTTTTATTTATCGCTTCTTATGCATTCCGCCTGATTGTTATTTTTCCGATTTAGGCTTCAACTCCTGAGCGACTTTCTGAATGAAGGGCGCAAACAAATCAATCGGTACCGGGAAAATGGTGGTGGTGTTCTTCTCCGAGCCGACTTCCACCAGGGTTTGCAAAAAACGCAGCTGCAAGGCAGACGGGCTCTGGTCGATAATTTTAGCCGCTTGTGTTAGTTTTTCCGCTGCCTGGAATTCTCCTAACGCAGCGATAACTTTTGCCCGGCGCTCGCGTTCCGCTTCCGCCTGCTTGGCCATCGCTCGCTTCATTTCTTCCGGCAAGTCGATGTGCTTCACTTCCACCAGAGAAACTTTGATTCCCCAGGGATCGGAGTGCTGATCAATGATTTCCTGCAGCCTGGCATTGATCTTATCTCTTTCAATTAGTAATTCGTCCAGTTCAATTTGCCCTACGACGCTTCGCAAAGTGGTTTGCGCCAATTGCGAGGTGGCGAACAGGTAATTTTCAACCTCTACCACGCAACGTGCCGGATTCAGTACCCGGAAATAGAGTACCGCGTTTACCTGTACCGAGACATTATCTCTGGTAATCACGTCCTGAGGTGGAATATCCATAACCACTGTGCGCAGGCTTATTTTTACCATACGATCAATTAAAGGAATTAGCAGAATAATTCCTGGGCCTTTGCTGCCTACAAGCCGGCCTAATCGAAAAATTACTCCCCGTTCATATTCTTTCAAAACACGAATTGCGCTGGAGAGAAGTAAAATAAAAAAGACAATAAGACTAATCGCTATTTGCATAAGTACACCCCTTATTCTAAAGGTACTACTATTAGTCGCAGTTTGTCCGGATCGTATTCAACCACTTTCACTTTTTTCCCTTTACCGATGGTACGGTCACTGATAGCCTTCCAGAATTCGCCATGGATTTTGATCGTCCCTTCCGGATTCAAAGCCCTGTACACTTCACCGATTTCTCCGATCATGCCTGTCATCCCGGTGGTTGGTTTTTTCTTGTGAGTCCGGACCACCATTCCCATTGCGAATACAAAAAACAAAACAGAAATCAAAACCACCCCAAGGATGACCTGCCAGGAGACCTTTAAAAAGGAAAATTCTGTATCAAATAACATAACGCTACCAATAATAAGTGAAAGAACGCCACCAATACTTAATAGTCCAAAACTCGGAATTTTTGTTTCCAGTAAGAAGAGAATAATGGAAAAAACAATTAAAAGGACACCGGCATAATTTACCGGCAGTGTTTGAAGTGCGTACAAACCGAGAATTAAAGAAATCCCACCAACGATTCCGGGTAAAATTGCACCGGGGCTGTACAGTTCAAACAGCAGTCCGTAAATCCCAAGCATCAGGAGTATATATGCAATATTCGGATTCGAAAGCGTATCGAGAATTTTTTGGCGCAAACTCATTTCAAACGTTTCTACATGGGCACCCTTCGTGTGCAGCGTTTTTTTTGCACCGATGTCCAACGCGATTTCTTTTCCGTCCACCACTGCCAATAATGAATCGGTCGTAGGAACCACGTAATCCACCACATGCAACTTTAACGCCTCTGTTTCCGTAATATTTGCGCTTTCAATGATCGCCTTTTCAGCCCATTCTTCATTACGACCCCGCTTTCTAGCCATTGTTTTAATTTTTGCCACTGCATCGTTTACCACTTTTTCCATCATCGTCTGGGATCCGGTGGTATCCTGTTTTGCTCCCGGAAGACCACCGCCAAATACCGGATGCGCCGATCCGATATTTGTCGAGGGAGCCATGGCGGCAATGTGCGCGGCATAAGTAATAAAAACTCCTGCGGAACCGGCCCTCGAACCGCTCGGTGCCACATAAACCACCACCGGTACGCTTGATCCCTGAATCGCCTTAACGATTCGGTGCATGGACTCCATTAGCCCGCCTGGTGTATCCATTTGAATGATCAACAATTCCGCGTCTTCTTTTTCCGCGCGTTCTATGGCGGCAAGGATATATTCTGTGGCGACCGGATTAATTACCCCAGCTATAACAATACGGTGGACAATAGCTGAAAATAAACTGGTGCTAAAGAGAAGAACAAAAAGAAGAATTGTAATGGTTTTTTTCATGATTTAAAACCATCGATCTGTTTTAATTACTTGCGT
>CAZJNP010000412.1:0-3370 GCA_964547355.1 uncultured Calditrichaceae bacterium | reverse complement strand
CCTTAATACCGTTGATTATGGTGGGTTCGCTTTTGTACACGCCGGTCCAGCGAATTTCGTAATCGTCCCCCAATTCCCCCGGATCGGTGGAACCGAATCCTCTGGTGGTCACCGCCCGGGCGTCTTCGGCCCAGCCGTAAATGGAATAATCTCCGATTCCAGTCGCCGTTATATTAAAATCAGCGATGGAGATAACGCTGCCGTCTTTCCTCCTCAAAATGACATCACTGAAGGATTTCGGAGCTTCATAACTGCCGTGCAGCGTTAACAAAAGTCCGTCTGCAATCGGGTCTTCGGCAATTTCTCCCGTGTACACATCTCGGCCGTCTATGACCGTTAAGTCTTCCAGCACCATCTGATCTGTGGTCACGTCCATCACATTCCAGTGCCGCTCGGTCTTGAATTCATAGCCAATTTCTTCCACCGTTACGCTGCTGTGCGCATCAGCGATTGTGCCGGAATATCCGTCATCGTAGATGGTGTATTTGAACGTCTTCGGCGGTGTAAACTTATCCACATTCACTTTTAAATAGACAGTTCCCTGAAATCCACCGAACGCAGACCGGGAAGAGTCACCCCAAAGGATGGTGTTTGTTGTTTCATCCAGCGTTCCGTCGCTGTTGGATACATTCTGCCCGTTGCTGGCGTATTGACCGTAACTCCCGTCCGGCGCCGACCAGTTGTTAATCTTCAGATCATCCGGAAAATCGATTTTTATACCGTCCACCCAGTCGTGATTCGGAGATTGCAAATCGAGCGTGAAAATCACATCCACCGTTCCGGGCTGTTCGGAAAAAATGGCCGCTGCGCTCAGGCGGGAAGGTGACACATCCGCAGCCTTAAACAAACTCTGCCCGGTGGAATCGGGCTGGCCTACTTCTTTCCATTCACCATCTTGATCACGATAATACTGTTTATCCGTAAAGAATACTTTGTACTCATCGCCGGTTAAGGCGTCTTCATCCACAATGGAAATGGACAACGAGGCATCGCTTGGTCCCTGATGGGTGACGTCTACCGTTTTAACTTCGCCCTCCAAATAAACGACCGGGAAGGTTACGTTTACTGAGATGAAACTTTTGTCAAAAACAACCCAATAATTAAGCGTCACCGAATCTCCCGTGCCAGGGCCGTTAACAACAAAAAAATAAGGATCCACCCCGAACGTTTCGCCGGGAGCAATGGCCTCGGAATGAATAAATTCCCGTTTACTATAAATCGTTATGGAATCAATTTTATTAACGGCGTCCACATTGTGGATATCAAACCGTAGATGTACGGTTTCGTCGTTGTTGATGTGACCGTCCAGTTTCCGGTTCTCCCAGACAAGTCTCCAATTTTCCAGAACCGGCGCCGGTCGCAACTGCATATTGACGAGATGATTCGGGAAGACGATTTGTTCCGATTCCTGATAAATGGTGACGTCTGCGGTATGCGGGTATTTTCTGTTGGCGACCGAAACCCGATTGCCCCAGATGTGGTCGCCGGCCTGCTCATCATCATGCTGTCCGTCGTCGTAAAGGGGAACGGCTATGGGCTTGGCAGAACCGATTTGCGGTTTTAAGGTGGCGACACACGAATCGGCCTGAGCAAAATCAGTCAGGTCCGCTTTTAGGGATAATTCCGTGGTTGAATGATCCGGGTAGCTGGTTTGATACGAAACATGCACAGTTTTAATGCTTTCCGAATGGAAATGAGCTTTAAAAACTTCCTGTACGGTACGGATATTACTCTTCAGATTGCTGATGGAATACAGATAATTCTCCTCATAGCCGCCCACGAGCGCCACCACCATCTCCTGGCTTTCGCCCGGCGCCAGAGTAAATGGTCCGCTCACCAGCACCATACGTCTATCACCTGGAGGAGAGTTAGTTCCCCGTCCGTCTAGGTCCCCGCTGCCTATCACCGGATCACCGTCTAAGGGGAATTTTGTGGCCTGGCCGACATACGGCCCATCCCGATGCTCATACGGTTCAGGGTAGTCGAGGCTGGTTGTGGGCATAAAACCGCGCATTAGATTGTACCATTGCAGCGTTCCTTTGTAATCGCCCATGGTAGGATCATTCGGCATACCACCGGCTGCCATATAACCGAAAGAAGTCATGGGAAGATTTTTATAATCCGGTAACGGTAGGGAATCCACATAAGCCGTATCACCGGGTGAAGGCACAACCGGTCCCTGTAACAGAACATAACCAACGGCCGGAGGTATGAGACCGAATTTTTCAAATTCTTCATCCGAATATGAACTGTTGTAAGCAAACATGCTATTTAATTCCGGATCACACCCGACCAGATCATCCGTGTAATAACCCAAATCCGGATCAGACCACTGCGCAAGGTACATCTCCTCAAATGTGTCGTCGGAAATATTTGTTATTTTGTATTTTTTGAATATAGTCTGCCCCAGTGCAGACGATGTTTGCTTAAAGGCCCAGACGGTGACTTCCAATTCAACGCCCATTGGATTGGAACCGTACAAATTATTGGTCAAGCTAGCATCCTGATCGTTCACCTTAAACCAGATTACCTGGTCAGCCTGATGGATTCCCGGGTAGTCTCCCTGAGACGGATCTGGCATTCCATTGGCTTCCAGAATGGGGTCATAAATCCCGTTATTATTGAGATCCACATAAGGGGCGCCCTGATCGCCCGGCAAGTTCTTCCAGTCCAATCTGTATTGGTCGATAATATCCTGCTCCATTGCTTCGGTAACGGATTCAATGGGAACGTTAAAATGTTCGGCCGCTTCCTGCCGGACGTCGGAAGGGGTCAACGTGGCCCAGTCGCTGCGAATCCTGTAAATACGCTGTACAAGTGGTTGGGTTCCTGTTCTGTAGGTCTGGCCACCCACACGAACCTCATCATTGATCCAGGCTCCCCATACCAATCCATCCTGATAAATGGTGTTGGCGAAGCCGCGCGGATAAATACCGCCCGCATTCGCGTTGTATGGATTTACTCCGCTCCGGCCGTCATATTGAAGCCAGTAGGACCAGTTGTTAATGTTTGACAGAGTATAAGGTAGTTCCTGATTGCTTTTTTTTTGGGGTAATTTCCGGCTGGACAGGTCTGAAATATTTTTTGCACCAAGAAAGGAATTTAAGACAAAAAAAGACAGTACAAAGAGGATGGTAGAACATGTTACGCGTTTCATGCTTCCTCCTACACAAAAGATCATAGAAATAAAGTAATTTTTTCGAGCGGTGTTTTGTCTGTAAATGTCGAGAATCTTTGCTTGTGAATGCAATAAAAATTTAAAAGAATTAATCTGAATTGTCAATTCTCAATTTTCAATGGAAAGGATTACCATTGTTTAAGCCGTCGATAGATTGAGGTGAATTTTACGGGGGGAATGCATGGCCAATAC
>CAZJNP010000411.1:0-3375 GCA_964547355.1 uncultured Calditrichaceae bacterium | reverse complement strand
GTATCTTTCCTTAAAATTTCATAGCTTTAGTCTTTCATTAATAAAGTGTCGGTGGGGGAAAAACGAGTTTTTGAATATCATGCCGGAACGATTCCCGTTGATAAAATTGTTTGATTACATCTTTGTACTGCGGCCCATGCTGTTTTATCCCGGTTGGTCCACTTTAATGGCCGGTTATTTTATTGCCAGTAAAAACCGGATATTTTTCTCTATAAGTCAGATACGGCGCATCCCTGACGGCGAAATCCTGCTCCTGTTTCTGATCTTTGCCTTGGCCATGGGCGGTAGTTTTTTATTGAATCAGTTAAAGGATGTGGAAAGCGACCGCAAGAACAACAAATTGTTCATCATTTCGGAAGGGCATATCTCAATACGAGCCGCATGGATCGAAGCCGCCATTTTAAGCATGTGTGCGGTCGTGTTAGCCTTTGTTTTATCCTTCCGGCTTGGTTTGCTGGTAACGGCTTTTATAGTGTTAACCGGATATATGTACAACTTTGCGCCTTTCCGGATGAAAGACCATCCCTGGCGCAGCCTGGTTGCCAACAGCGCCATGGGTTGGCTGGCCTTTGCTCTTGGGTGGGCGTTTTCCAGCCCCTTTTCATGGGATATGCTGTGGGAAGCGCTGCCTTATGTGTTTTTGAATACGGCGCTCTATTTTTACACCACCCTGCCGGATGTGGCGGGCGATCAGGCCTCGCAAAAGAACACGCTTTCGGTGAAGTATTCGCTCAAAGCGATTCTTTATGCCGCATTTGGACTGTTTGTGCTGAGTCTTGCTACGGCCTGGTATTTAAACGACGACACGGCGTTAACTATTGCATTGCTGTCGGCGCCTTTTTTTCTTCTGACGCTGCGAAACAAAAATACGGCCAGCGCAGTACGAACCACCAAATACACGATTTTAATTTTTGCGGCCGTGTTTAGTCTGAAATGGCCGTACTATTTTTTGATCATGGTTACAGGTTTTTATTTTACAAAATGGTACTATAAACGCCGGTTTAATTTTGATTATCCCAATTTTTCCGGAAATTAACAGATAAAAGGAGTTAAAATGGTTTTTGGCCGCACAAAGGACGGACTTAAAAAAACAAGAGAAGGCGTATTTTCGAAAATTACGCGCGCGCTGACCGGTAAGCGCAAAATTGACGAAGATATTCTGGAGCAAATAGAAGATATTCTCATCGCAGGAGATGTAGGGGTGGATACCACGCTCTACCTTCTGGACAGAATCCGCGAACGGGTACGGAAAGAAAAATACGAGACAACGGATGAGTTGTTCACTATTATTAAAGACGAAGTGGCTACTTTACTGGATGCACCGCAGGAAGCGGGCAAAACGCCCGATCAGAAGCCATGGATCATTCTGGTGGTGGGTGTTAACGGAACGGGTAAAACCACTTCTATTGCTAAATTGGCCTATTATTTCAAAACGCAGGACAAAACAGTGCTGTTGGCTGCCGCGGATACTTTCCGGGCGGCTGCCATCGAGCAGTTGTCCATCTGGGGGGAACGTATTGACTGTCCGGTCATTAAACACCAGGCCAACGCCGATCCTGCGGCTGTGGTGTTCGATGCGGTTAATGCCGCCAAGGCCAGGCAGGTGGATTATCTGATCATCGATACGGCCGGGCGGCTGCACACCAAAACCAATTTAATGAACGAACTGGCAAAAATTCACCGCGTGGTGGAACGGCAAATCCCGGGTGCGCCGCACGAAGTGGTGTTGGTACTGGACGCCGGTAACGGACAAAACGCCGTCAATCAGGCTAAAGAATTCATCAAAGCTTCCCGGGTAAATTCCATTTTCTTAACCAAGCTGGACGGCACGGCCAAAGGGGGCGTGGTGCTATCCATCAAAAGAGAACTGGGAATACCGGTCAAGTATATCGGCGTTGGTGAGAAAAAAGAAGATATGGAAATTTTTAATCCCAAGGAATTTGTGGAAGGACTGTTTGCAAACGAATGAAGAAAATACATGTGACCACATTAGGCTGCTCCAAGAACACAGTGGATTCCGAAGTGTTAATGGGGCAATTGGAATCCAATGATTATCAGGTAATCGCTTCGCCGGAAGAGGCGGATGTTTTAATCATCAACACCTGTGGCTTCATTCAGGACGCCAAAGAAGAATCGATCCAGGCCATATTCGAAGCACTCAAGCTGAAGGAGCGCGATCCGGCTAAAAAGGTGTTTGTAGCCGGCTGTTTGACCCAGCGTTACCGCAAAGAAATTGAAAAAGAAATCCCGGAAGTGGACGCGGTATTCGGCACGGAAGAGTACAATGCCATCCTGCGCACGCTGGGTAAAAAGCATGCGGCGGAAGACCACCTTTACCGCATGCGCAAGCTCAGCACACCGCGCCATTACGCCTACTTGAAAATTTCCGAGGGTTGCGACCATACCTGCGCTTTTTGCGCCATTCCCGGTATTCGCGGAAAATTTCGCAGCAGAACCATTGAAAGCCTGGTGGATGAAACCAAAAAGCTCGCCGAATACGGAGCCAAAGAAATCCTTTTGATTTCGCAGGACACGTCCTCTTACGGAAAAGATATTTACGGCAGTAGGCGCATCGTAGATCTGGTGCAGCAGCTGGCGGAAATTCACGGAGTGGAATGGTTAAGGATTCTGTATTGGTATCCAACCAATTTTCCGCTTGAGATTTTGCCGTTGATGAAAGAGCATCCTAAGGTTCTGCCGTATATTGATCTGCCCGTGCAGCACATCAGTGACAAAATGCTGCGGCTGATGCGGCGCGGGGAGACCCGCTCGTCTATTTATCAATTGATTGATACGTTTCGCAAAGAGGTGCCGGATATCATCCTGAGAACCACGCTGATTGTGGGACATCCAGGAGAAGGGGAAAAGGAATTTAAGGAACTTTATGATTTTGTCAGGGATATAAAATTTGACCGCCTGGGCACCTTTACCTATTCGGACGAAGAACAAACGCCTGCTTACGATTTGCCGGACAAGGTGGCGCACGAAATCGCTCTGGAACGGCAAAACTTGATCATGGAAGCGCAAAAAGAAATTGCGCTGCAAAAAAACCGCAAGTTGATCGGAACAAAGGTTTCGGTGCTGCTGGATGAGTTCCATCGCAGCACAAAGACTTTTATCGGAAGGACGTATCGGGACGCTCCGGAAATCGATAATGAAGTGCTGATTTCCGTTGATTCGTCCGACGTGCCTTTTCAATTGGGTGAGTTTGTCGATGTTTTGATTGAAGATGCCAGCGAATATGAATTATACGGAAAATTTTGAATTTATTTTGAAAAACAAGCGTCAAGCGATTATTTTACTCCTGAGGGTCCCGTAATCGGACAATTGTAACAGAGATGTTATTTTAGGGTTGTTTCTTATCTGGAAGAGAGT
>CAZJNP010000410.1:0-3423 GCA_964547355.1 uncultured Calditrichaceae bacterium | reverse complement strand
CCGTGCGACATATTCTGGTGCTCCATATTCATCATGAGTGCATCGTCCAGGGAAATCACCTCTAGATTGCTAATCTGAATAGAGCCTTTGCCTAAAAAAGCAAAGCCCGCCGTCCCGGCCTTTAAATCCGAACCGTGACCGTGCGTAATCAGTTTATCGTTCACATAGCCGCGGTAGTGGCCGCTGCTGCTCACCGCTTTAAGCGTCAGCCAGGCCGATTGCGGCGCTTTCCCTGTATCAAAGAAATCCACGACGCCTCTTACCATCCGCCCCAGCCGCGCTTGGCCATCTTCCACCACTAAAAAATCATAGGTGCCCGCGCCGGAAATATGATGCGCCAGAAAAAAGTGCCCCTTAAATCCGCTAAGATTCACACGCGCGGTGATTTGCAGATTTTTCAAATTCGGCCCAAAGCTAAATAAGAAAGGTCCATCGTTTTTAGTTTGAATATTTAAAGCCGGCGTACCATCCTGAGTCCGAACGACCTGTAAGATGACCTTCTGCCAGTCGCCCTGACGCAGATTGAAATTTTGCCGCAGAATCAGCGCCGCATCTTTGCCGGCCTGCCAGCTCCAGGAACCGTTTTCCGCAATGTCGATGGTTGCCGCATGCGCTTTGTTTTCAGGTGCCGCTGCCGCAGTTTCCGTTTGCGCCTTCGTTCCCACGCCGTAGCGAAACACCAGTTCGCCGCCGCGTTCTGCGGTTTGCTGCACCAGACCAAGTCCGCCGGTTGCGATTATAAACAATACCACAGCGATGGCTGTACGCTGATCCCATTTTTTCCAGTACACGAACAGACGCAGTGCCGCATAGATGCCGAAAAACAGCATCGTGTAAAGGGCCAAGTCCGCGTGTTCGCTGATGACCGGATAAGACGGGGGTGGAAAGTTAACAATGTCAGCAGCCTGCTTGCCGGAAAGGTAAGCGCCGAATGTTCCCAGTGCGCCAAATACATATAACCAAAGCGCCGCTGGTTTTAACCAGTCGTATCGCTTTAAAATAATTCCCGCAAGGTCTGCCACAACAGCAATGACCAAAAGGGCAATGGGAAAGTGAACGATGAGCGGATGCACATTGGACATCCATTCGGGAATAAGCGTCATTTTTGAATTTCCTTTTTACTTGTTTACAGTTTCCAGTCGATTTTGCTGCCCTGGGTATTACCTGGGGAAACCGACATCAGCAAAATCATAAGCGATTGAAAACCGAGAGTCCGTAAAAGACTCCCGGTAATGTTTTTGAAAAGCAGTTTCATTTGGATTTTTCAGGAGCATTGACGGCCGGTTGCATTTGTTTGTAATTCTTCATCATGCTGTCCATGGACTTCATCATCTCACCCATGGTTTTCTGCATCTCTTCCATCTTTTTTTTCATGGCAGGATTCTGCATCATCTTTTCGTCGGACATCATGGTCTGCATGATTTTCATCATTTGCTGCATATTGCCCGTCATATTTTTCATATTCATGCCCATGTTAGTCATCATCATGTTCCGGTTATGATCACCTTGCATCATGCCACTTTTTCTCTGCATCATACCCTGTCCCTGTCCCATCGTCATATTTTTTTTCTGCTGAGCTTCAGTTTGCATTATGCCTTGCATTCGCTGTCCGTCGGGACTTTTAGCGCCCTGCATCATAGTTTGCATCCGCTGGTTCATTTGCTGCATATGCTGCATCATCTGATCCATATTCATCATCATGTTTTGCTGATTCATGTGTTCCATGCCGCGATGTGTCGCCTGATGTCCCTGCTGATTTTGGTCCGTTTGCTGAGCCAATGCCTGATTCACAGGCAGGGCGGCGCTGAAAAACAGGCCGGCAACGATCAATGTTACTAATAAGTTTAGCTTCTTCATAATTATTCTCCTTTAAGAGTATGTGTATTCGTTACAGAGCGTCGCTATTGACGGCGCCGGTACGAATTTTGATTACTTTTTCCACGGGCGTTACATAAATGATGCCGTCGCCTTTTTCTCCGGTGTAGGCCACTTCGCGTAAGGTTTTTGTTATCCGGGCTACGCGTTCCGCCCTGCACACCAGTTCCAATTTGGCGATATTGGAATACTTTTTGACAACCTGAATGGAATAGCTGGAATCCGTGTTGTCCGCCAGATGCTCGCCGATGCCCATCACAAAAGTGATGGTATAGTCGGACACCCCCAGATTATCCAGAGCGTCGGTGATTTTTTCCGCCTTGTGTGCTCGAAAAAATGCTTTTATTTCTTTCATGTCCTACCCCTTAAGTAAGATTGACAAACAATTATCTCTGCCCGTTTACAGTGCGCTAATATCCTGCTTCATGCGCTCGTACTCGTTCTTGGAAATTTCTCCGCGGGCGTAGCGTCGTTTCAGAATTTCCAGCGCGTCCATATCGCTGCGGTAGTTGCCGTCCGCCAGAAAAGGGCGGCCCTGCTCCCGATTCGCGTTAAACACATTAAAAGCGCCCCAGCCGATTAACAGCAGAGCAAGCAGTCCGAAAATGGATCCAAATCCCATTCCAAACATCATGACAATTCTCCTTTTTTATTTATTTGTTGTTTCATTGTTATCTGTACTAAAGGCAATGCCCGTGCCACAAAAAAATTCTACAGCTAAAACGCTTGTTATTTATGTAATTAGGCTATTTAGGAAGAAATTTTTGGGATGTTGCTAATAGAGAATAGTCTTCAGATTCTGTTCTAAAGTGTAGAATATTATACAATAAGTTTTAATGAATGGCCAGCTTCAGAGGAAGTAAAGAAGCAATTACCAGGTCCGTTAATCCGATTCAAAAACTAAATACCTTAGACAATCGGAAATAAAATTCCGTTTAATCCAGGAAGCGGTTTTTGATATCTGCGGTGGGAATCATGCAGGTTGCTTTCTTCCCGAACCAACGATAGCGGTTGCGGGCGATGAAATCGTAAACATAATCACGAAGTTTTAACGGTAAAAAACGGAGTAATCCCAGCAGGGGCCATGGGGAATTCAGGCTGCGGGCGATTTCCAAAGCGGCGTTGCTTTTTATGTGGACGGAAGCGTCCTTAATCAGTAGAATGGAATCGATTTCCTGTCCGCTCATGCCGCTTTCCCGCATCAGTCTTTGACCAACGGGCGATTGAAGGGAAGCAAAGGTAAATACCCGGCGCCGGTCCCGTCGGATGATGAACCGCACCGCCCGGTTGCACAAGTTGCACACCCCGTCGAACACAATCACATAGTTTTTCTTTAAATTTTCAGAGTCGTTTACTGTCATTCGCATTTCTTCGAAACGTTTAAAGAGCTGAAATCTACAAAAAAATTGTTCTGTATCTTTCTTATAGTGTGGAAATTAAATCCCAAATCACAAAAACCAAATTACAAATAAATCACAATTTCGAATTTACTAAATTTCAAACAATCCTCCGCTCCATGAGCGTGCCGAAAGGAGCAAGACAAGGTAC
>CAZJNP010000409.1:0-3426 GCA_964547355.1 uncultured Calditrichaceae bacterium | reverse complement strand
TCTTTACAAATAGCTTAATAAAAAAGGCTGACTCTTTTACTTTTGAGACAGCCTCAATCCACAATTATTTGTAAAACCCCGTCATTATAGCTAAATTCGCCCTTTTTAATTAAGAATCAAATTAAAGGCTGCGGAGACCTAGACATCCGGCAGCTGCTTTAAATAAGCGTCTGAAAAGGATTTATTCTTGGAAGAAACACCCATTCGCGATGTTCTGTTTGTGCAGGTTAATCCCTGCATTCGGAATGTGAAAATTGCGGCGGCTTTAAAATCGGCCGGCATCAACGTGCACCTGGCCTACGTGGGGCGCACCCCACAGGAAACCTATGGTTTTGGGAATGCGTTTTACGCATCGATCCATGATCTCGGCAACTGGTCGTTCAGGCACATTCCAAAAATCAAAAAGCTGATTCAGCGGTTGAATATCTCCGCTATTCATTATCATAATTACCCGGATAAATTAGGCGCCCAGATGATTCTGGCCAATTTGCCTGTGCCGGTGATTTACGATCAGCATGATTTTTTTTCTCAAAAGAAAAAACTTTCCAGCCGCCGGCTGTATTATGAAAAAGTGTGCAACGAACAAGCGGACGGACGGATTTACATAACCGAGGAGTATAAAAATCTGGTGGCGCAGAAATATGCGCTTGACGGCCAGTACATACTGCTTCCGAATTACGCGCTGGGCTCTATCGTTCCGGAAGAAATGAACAAGACGTCGGAACGGGACGGTAAAATTCATCTGGTTTATATCGGTTTAATCACACAGCATGAAGACAAGGTACGTAACCTGATCGACTATTTCAGCCTTCTTTCGGAAAGAAATTTTGTGATTCATGTTTATCCGACCCGCAGTAAGGGGTATCCCAGGTACGAAGCCATTCCCAATGTCATCATGCATAAACAGCTGCCGCTGGATAAGCTGGTACGGGAAATTGCCGCTTATGATCTGGGTATTCTCTTTTTGAACAAAGAGGTCAGCGAAATGAGCCGGGTAGAAGAACTGCGGCATGGCGCCTGGAATAAATTTTTTGATTACATCACGGCCGGACTGCCCGTGATTACTTTTGACGAATTTGAATACATGGCACAGATTGTTAAGGAAAATAATTTTGGCCTGTCCGTCCAGTCGATTGACGATATTACCTACGAACGGATTAAAGAGCTGGACTTAAATCATCTGCGGCAGGAAGTGAAAAAGAGCCGTTCTCGATTTTTTATGGAAGATAATATTGGACCTTTGGTTCGTTTTTACGAACGGGTGGCAGCGAGGTTTGGAGGCAATGGCAAGAAAGCATAAACTATCCGTTTTTATGCCGGTGCAGAATGTGGAGGATATTATTCGGCCGGCTCTGGAATCGGTGCAATGGGCGGATGAAATTTTTATCGTGGATGCGTACAGCACAGACCGTACGGTGGAAATCTGCAAAGAATATCCCAACGTCAAAGTTGTTCAGCATGAATATGAAAACTCCGGAGCCCAGCGCACCTGGGGTATGCCCAGGGTAACCCACGACTGGGTGTTTATTCTTGACTCCGACGAGCGCTGTACACCGGAACTGCGCCGGGAAATCGAAAAAATTCTCTCTCAGGATGAAATCAAATATGACGGTTTTTTCGTTCATCTGAAAACCCGTTTTTACGGCCGGTTACAAAATCACGATCGGTACCTGGGGTACAAGGGGATGCGTCTGGTGCGCAAAACCAGCTACACGGAATACAAATTGCGGCGGGTGCATTCCACCCTGAGCATCAAAAACCGTTCGATGATTAAGAACAAAAAGGCGTTTATCATTCACGAGCCGATTCGCGATTTTAAAAAACATCTGCACAAAATGGCTCGTTACGCCCAGTGGGCGGCCGAGGATATGTACGAACAAGGGAAAAAAGCACGCTGGTACCACTTTACGCTGCGCCCCATGTACAAATTCATAAATCATTATTTCTTTAAACTGGGTTTTCTGGACGGCCTGCGGGGGCTGATTCTGTGCTCCATTGCCGCTCTGGCGGTGTACTTAAAATATTACGCGCTCTTTGTTTTGCAGCACAGGCATCTGGTGGAGAAGGAAGAAAAATAGACAGGATTGCAAATACGTTCTGATTCTTTTAACTTAAGAATCTAATTAAACGGACCGGAAAATGGATAAGAAAATAAAGCTGTTATTTAAAATCGGTTACGCATACCACAAAGCGGCATTCGATCCGGTGATCGAATACATCATGCAGGACGACAAGTACGATGTGTGGTTTTCCCTGGACATGGAAAAAAAGCGCTATTTCATTTTTGATGTGCCCTTTCAGGCGCCTATCATCGATGAATGGAAAAAGTTAGGCTACCGGTTTACGGATCAAAAAGCGGGCTTTGATATTGTGATCGCCGGCGACACGCTGCGGGATTCCAAAGCATATGGCAAAACCCTGCTGATTTTTCTGAATCACGGTACAGGCATCAAAAATATTCTTTACCGCAATCTGCGCAAAGTGCAGCATGACCGCTACCAGATTTTTGTGGAAGGGCAGCACCGGGTGGACTCTCTGTTAAATTCGCCCTGGCTGGGCAAGAGCGAAGTGCACTTGATCGGCCTGCCCAAGCTGGATTTTTATTTTCAGGGGCGGTTTAATGATCGGGAAGCCTTATTGACAAAATGGGGGCTGGATCCCAAAAAGAAAACATTGCTCTATGCGCCGACCTACAAGCCCACCAGCATGTATGCGGTAAAAGACGATATTTTCGAACAAACCCGCGATCTTAATTTGATCGTTAAGCTGCATCCTTACAGTTGGATGGGCAAATACGCGCCGCACCGCCAGCACCGGATTTTTGAGCGCCGGGTTAAGAAATACCCGCACGCAGTTCTTTTGCCTTTTTCGGAATACAATATCGTTCCGTACTATGCCGCTGCCGATGTGGTGATGAGCGAGGCTTCCAGCACAGTGTTTGACTTTCTGGCGTTTAAAAAATACGGTATTATTTTCGATTTACCCAGCGACCGGCTTAAGCACAGCGACGGTCAGCCCCTTCTGGAGATCGACAACCGGGAGTTCCTCAAGGATGCCTTTGTTCATATTCAATCCGGCAAACAAATAAGAGAAGCGTTTGAGCAGTGCGTCAATCCAACCCCGGAAATGATTAAAAAAGCAGATGAATACAGAGAGCGCTATTTTTACAAGCTGGACGGCAAAGCCACCGAACGCTTCGTGAAAAAAATGGAGGAGTTGTATTACGAAGGGGGACACGAAAACATCCCGGAGTAGGAAATAATTCTTTAAAATATGTGTTGAATAGTAAATGAAAATGACTGAAACCGAAAAAACTGAAAGAAAAAATATGAAAGTAGTAATCATCGCCGCCGGAAAAGGAAATCGGTTGTGGAAGAAAACCAACGGAACCCCGAAAACGCTGCTTCCTTTTGGCGAAGGCACCGT
>CAZJNP010000408.1:0-3428 GCA_964547355.1 uncultured Calditrichaceae bacterium | reverse complement strand
CGCGACCCCAACCTTGGCAAGGTTGTGCTCTACCAACTGAGCTACTCTCGCTTATTCAACTTAATATTCTTTTTTCAATTTTTGCCAAGGACAGAAACCTTGGTCCCGCTTATGCGGATGATTACACCTTTAGTGCAATACTTAATATGAGATAACAAATATAAAAGTTTATTTTTTTTATGTCAAATTTTTTACCGCCTTCTGTCTTTAATTTTATCAGTAATTCTCCGCTTTCGCGCAGCCATACTACGTTGCGATTTTTTTGCTTTCACTAACAACCAAACAAATAAAAAAACTAAAATTATGAGAACTAAATTTCCCATTACCTTAATAAAGTGGAGACGCCGGGAGTCGAACCCGGGTCCGGACATGGACCAATATGAACATCTACAACCATAGCCGATAATTAATTCTCGCTATCTGACAGGCTTATCGGCGTGCCGATCAGATAGCCAGCCCGCTTAGTTATGCGAAATTACGCGCGGACCTCGCAATTTCGCAATCCGCCCAAATACGGCGTTTTTCGGAACTCCGGCGGATTGGAGTATCCGAAAAACGTGGCCACGCTAATTAGGCAGCCATTGCATAATCATAATCGGCATTTATATGTGCCCTGACCAGTTTTATCCCCGAAGGGATCCGTCAAATGACGGACGGGATAGTCAGAAGCCCGGGTTGCCGTTCATATCCTTCTCATGCCCGTCGAATCCAGAATCGTCCCCATCGTGTCAATGATCAGAAAAAGAAGGTGACACATCTGAATGGCCGGGGGAAAGCCAAATCGTAGATCGTGCCACCTTCAAAATTGTGTTATAATATAACCTTTTTATCGATCTTTTGCAATAACCCGGCTGTGAGTTTTTTCATTCAGTTAACAAACAAAAACATAAGAAGTTCCAATATCCAAAATTCATTTATATGGAAATGCTATTCTAAATAAACCTTTTTCATGGTGTCGAAGATCGTTTCCAGATCAGAATATTGCGCTTTCCATCCCAATAATTTTTCCGCTAAATCGCAACTTGCCACCAGATGGGCCGGATCGCCCGGACGCCGCCCGGTGATTTGGTACGGTATCTCTTTGCCGGTAACTTTTTGTGCCGCCTGAATCACTTCCAGTACGGAATGTCCCTTTCCCGTACCCAAATTCACCGTTAAATTACGGTTTTCAAGCATTAAGTAATCCATGGCCTTTACATGGGCTGTGGCCAGATCACTGACATGGATATAATCCCGAATACAAGTGCCGTCGGGTGTATCATAATCATCGCCGAATACCTGCATCATTTTGCGGATGCCGGCGGCGGTTTCCATAACAATCGGTGAAAGGTTGGCCGGATTTTTCTCCTTACCGCGAATTTTTCCATTCACATCATAACCGGTGGCGTTAAAATAGCGCAACGCAGCATAATGCAACCCCTTTATTTTGCTGTACCATTTAAGATTCTCTTCTATCGCTAATTTGGTGTAACCGTAGTAATTTTCCGGATTCAGCGGATGCTCCTCATCGATGGGTAGATATTTAGGAGAACCATAAACCGCGGCGGAAGAGGAAAAAACAAAATAACGTACACCGGCCGCCACCGCATGATTCAATAAGTGCAGCGTACCCCAGATATTGTTTTGCGCATATTTCTCAGGCTTTTCCATGGATTCTCCAGCCGCCTTCCAGGCTGCGAAATGAAATATAACGTCAATGGAATGCGATAAAACCTCTTGTAAATCCGGGTCATTCAGAATATCTCCCTGAACAAACTGAGCCCTGGGATCAACGTTTTCCAACCTGCCCAGCGACAGATTATCGAAAACAACTACTTCATGTCCCTGGTCGCATAAAAGTTGAACGATATGACTGCCGATATACCCGGCTCCGCCGGTAACCAGTACCTTAGATTTTTGAGTCATTTTTTATCCTGTACGTTGATGATGGCTGACGATTTAGTTTTAGAGCATACTCGAATAAAGCTGCTGATACTTTAATACCTGTTTTTCCCATGAAAAATCTTTCGACATGGCGTTTACCATAATCTTTTTCCACGCCTTTCGGTTCCTGTAGGTGGTAATGGCGTATTCCAACGCCCACATTAATCCCTGGGGCGTGTAATGCTCAAATACAAATCCGGTGCCCTGCTGGGTTTTCCAGTCGTAAAGCTCAACCGTATCGGCCAGGCCGCCGGTTTTACGCACCACGGGAATCGCCCCGTATTTCAGACTATAGATTTGGTTTAACCCGCATGGTTCAAATCGCGAGGGCATCATATAGATATCGCTGCCCGCTTCGATGAGATGAGACAATGGATAATCGTAACCGCGGTAAAACACCATTTTGTCCTTAAAATTTAATTGGGTGTAGTAAAGAAACCGCTCGTACTTTTCTTCCCCGCTGCCCAGAATCACAACCCGGATGTCATATTTACGCAGAATTTCGGGAAGCGCTGTTTCCAAAAGATCGATCCCCTTTTGTTCCACCAGTCGGGAGATCATGCCAAGCAGCGGCGCAGTCTCTGAGTAAACAAGTCCCATTTTTTTGAGCAAGGCTTTCTTGTTTACTTTTTTCTTGGCTAAAGTTTTTTGGGAGTATTTCTGAGGAATAAACGGATCCGTCTCAGGATTCCATACATCGTAATCCACTCCGTTCAGGATACCGACCAAGTCTCCGGAACGCTGTTTTAATAAGCCGTCCAATCCTTCGCCATACTCAGGACCCTGAATTTCCCTGGCATATGTTTCACTAACGGTGGTAAGTTTATCGGCGTGAATGATCCCTGTTTTCATAAAATTTAACCGACCGGCATAAAGATCTGCGCCGTCAAAAAAATGATGAAAGGCACTTAATGAAAGATCGTTAATAACCTGCGCGGAAAACATGCCCTGATATGCAATATTGTGAATCGTAAAGACTGTTTTTGTTGCAAAAAATAACCGGTCCCAGGCATAAAGCGTTTTCAAATAGATCGGAATTAGCGCGGTCTGCCAATCGTTTAAATGAAAGATATCCGGCGCCCATCCCATACGCTGACAAAGCTCAATGGCTGCCCGATTTAGCAAAGCAAATCTCAGATGCTCGTCAGGCGCATCGGTATATATCGTCTCGCGGTGATACAGTTCCGGACAGTGGATAAAATATACATCCGTAGTGCTTCCGGGAAGAACGGCCGTAAACACATCATAGGTCAGATGCCGGTTGCCCATGTCGATCGAACAGTTTCGGGCAAATTCCACCGGAAAGAATTTCGCCTGGTTTAGATCGACCAAAGAATATAAAGGCATGACCATCCGAACGTCATGCCCCAATTGTTTCAGATATTTTCCCAACGCGGCAGAAACATCGGCCAGGCCGCCGGTTTTGGCAAACGGGGCAATTTCGGATGAGACAAAACAAATTTTCACTAACTTACGCCCCTTTTTTGAATAACACTACATATACT
>CAZJNP010000407.1:0-3439 GCA_964547355.1 uncultured Calditrichaceae bacterium | reverse complement strand
TTCATTTACCATATTTACCGGCGAACCAAGGCGCATTTCCTCATGGTTCCTTTCATAGATCTCATCCATGCAAAAAGCGTAATTCAGCGTGATCCGGTTATCATTATAAGACCACTTTTTTAAATAAGTTGATAATAAATACAATTCATGAAACTGCATAACTTTTCTCCTAACTCCGCTCCATTAAATTCGTTCAAACCAATTTGATTAAACAAATGATCTATTTGATCATAAAAAAGTATCTAATTTGTTGTTTTTTAGATAGTACACCCGAATCAGAGGTGTTACTCAATTATTTAGCAGACTGCGAAAAGAAACTAAGCTCTACTAGCCGTAAAGACAGAAGCTGTTAAACGCCTTATTTAAATTTACGTAATAAAGAGAGATAGGTTCCCTCAAAACTTATATTCTATATCGAAAGAAAAAAACGAATTTCGAGTATTACTTTCGTCTCTGTCTAAATCCTGATCATTATCATAAGATGCTATAATCCCAATATTGATACAATGATAAACAGGAATCTGGCCGAATAGCGTCACATTTAATATATTCCGATTGGAATAGATATTCAAAACGTCGTCCGCCTGAGCTTCCGGATAACGGCGAAATGTATATGCCATGCTCAGGGTTAAAAGATACGAATTATAGTCGCCAGATTCAATGCCAAATAAAATTCCATTACCGTAAAAATTTTGTTCTTGAATATAGATTTCCTGCGCACCAGGAAAGATGCGGTGTTTTTTTAATTCATGGCGTATTCCAAATTCGAAATTCACATGGTTAAAATAAGTTGAACGTACGGCAAAATCAAGCTGATGCCAATAGTAATCCGGCTCCTGTTCCGTTTTTTTAATATAACTTTTATATTTACCCTGATATTCCAATAAAAGATTAAGGTGGTGGCTAAGATAAAATATATTCCTCAACTGAGCAGATAAAGATTGGGAAGTGTTGTCAAAAAGAGAATCCGTGAGAATATATTTAAAGTGATTCCGCTGCCAGCCGATTCGGTGATTCATACCCCAGGTGCTTCCCATGGGTGAATTATAATAAATATCTAAATTATAACGCTGGTAATCATTATTTTGACAATCAATGCTTTCATTCCATTCCATCCCATACTCCAGTTGCCAGCTCGACAAAGTGGCTGCGTAATGGGAGAAATTGGCAATTAAATGATTATTAAAATAACTGGGAATGGTTAAAGAAGGGTGGGAATATTTTTTATAACGTATCGAATTGTCTAATTGTAGCATCCATTTAGGGCCAAAAGTCCATTGCACAGTCTGTGCGGAAATGAATGCTAAATAGGTAAATTCCGGGTAAAGATAGTTTTTATCATATTCGATTCCTGTACTAATTTTTGCAGTTTGTTCAGAAAAACGAAGCGTTTGGGCGGCGGATAAAAGTGTCGTAAAATTTTCCTTATCATATCGGGTGGAATAATTCAATTCCGTCGCCCAATAAGGTCTGATTTGCCAGTTTCTCAATACTTGTAGACTTAGATATGGCTTTCTTAACTGTTCGCTGAGCACACTGTCCGTTTGGATATATCCGACTTCGAATTCTTGCCGGTTAAAGTCCAGACCTGTATGAATAGAAAAAATAAATTGATTTTCTGGGTTTGATTCTATGGTCGCTGCCTTGCTTTGGTCTAAAGAATTTTCGGCGATGAATTGTTCAACAAAAACGGAGGCAATGAAAAAATCTCCTTGATTCGCGTAAGTTTTCGCAGAATCCAGAAGCGTGGTGTCCCTGGCATGGGACAGTAATTTTTTCATCAAAGAAGCTTCTTCCCATAAAAGCTGATATTCTTGCTGTTCGGCTTCTTGTCCGCGGAGATTAAATATTCCGAGCAGGATTAAAAAAATCGTTAACTGAGAAAAATAAAACTGTGGAAAGCGCATACGTATTCTATCGCGAATGTGTCCGTTTGGCAAAGAAATTTAGTTGCTGGTAAATCAAATCCAGCAAGGTTTCGGCCACCTGATATTCTTTATTGTTTAACTGTTTTTCAGTTTGGGTTAACAGTCGGCGGATTACCTGGAGCTCATTCATTCCCGCTAATTGCTTCTGCTGCGTCCGTTGCCAGATATTTTGGTAACGATGAAATTTTTGCCATAATTGATCAATCTTTTGCGGGTTATAATTTTTTTCCGGGTGGTGGGTGACCATTCGATTAATCATACGCACGGCTAAATTCAATTCCCACAATGCGAGTCTCTTTTTACCGGCCTGTTCGTCTTTTGCCGCTTTTTGAAGAATCTTTTCCACTTCGGTTTTAAAAAAGGAAGTATATGCTTTTTCTTCCTCCTGCTGATCAACATGTAAAAATAGCAGGCGCCTCACTTCGCGCAGCCTTGTTTCGAAGTCTCCTCCCGGTGGTAATGAAGCATCAGCGGCGTAGTTAAGAGCTTTTGTGGCCATTTTTTGCGCCAAATTTATTTTAGCCGAAGCCGCTTTTAAATTTCCGTTGTTATAATCCCGTTGCGCCGAACGGTAAAACTGCCAGGCTTTTCGGATGATACGATTTGCCGCAGGTTGATCTTCCAGGCTTTGTTCTATTGATTGAATATATTGCTGGAGCGAATTTATATTATTTTTCATCCGCTCTTTTTGGCCTGCACCGGTCTGTTGACTTAAATCCAGCGCCCGGTATAATAAGCGTTCTCCGATTTGAAGCTGCACGATGGCATTTTGATATTGCTCTTTTTCATAATACTGGTAGGATTGCTTTAAAAAACTTTGCGCTTTTTGCAGCAATTGCTTTACCTGAGCATCATCTCCGGCAGCGCTGGAAACTTCGTTGTAAAGTGTACGCAGCTCCCGTAACTGGCGATCAATGCGCTCTTTTGAGATCGGCAGTGTCCCCTGCCCTTGGGAGAGGTCAATGGCTTTATTAGCAAAATAAATGGCAATACGCTGAAATTCCTGCGCTTTAATCAATTGGGCGTTATTATAAGCTCGAACAGCCTCCAACAGGAATCTTTTACCTTTATTGAGCATATAACGGGCGGTTCTATTATGTGAATTTTCCACCAATCTTTCCGCTCTTTGCAGCAGTTTTTCCGCCTCAAAATATGCTCTGGCCGCGGGTTTATAATACAGGAGCTTTTCTACCATTTCCACTTTTTTCTGGGCCTTTTTGAACAGAATCCAGGCCTGCGGATAATTAAGATGCTTAAATTCCGTATAAGCTCTTTCCAAGTCTTTCCGCGCTTTTTTTAACACTTCAAGTGCTTTTTGCGCCTGATAGCGCATGGCCGTACGTTCTAAAAACTCAATCCGGTTTTTTAACTTCTGAACCTGAGCGAGCCACTCGGGATTTTGTTGAGGGAATGCCATGCTTGCCGCGATCAGAATGATTAGAATTATTTTGTAATATTTTTTCATTTCTTCCGCAATATTGTAAATTATCTCATTTTAATCAATATAAGAG
>CAZJNP010000406.1:0-3449 GCA_964547355.1 uncultured Calditrichaceae bacterium | reverse complement strand
GAGTTTAATCGAAACATTCAAACAGGCGAAATATCATGAAGGAGCTAGAGGTTTTCAAGGAAGATTTATCTGGATTATTTGAAGAACTACCGCATGCTATTTTCCTTTCGACCGTGGAAGGTAAAATACTATTCACAAATCCATATTTTAGTGATATAAGCGGCTATTCAGTTGAAGAACTCAAACAGAAAAAACTTTCTCTTTTCTTTAGCCCTCCATTTGAATTCGATGATTTTGTTTCCAATTTACGCAAAAATAAAAAATCTGACACACGTTTATTTCAGATCAAACATAAAAAAGGCAAAAAGTTATTTATTCTCGTTTCCGGACGGTTAATCGAGCGAAATGGTGACACATTTTTTCTGGGGACGGTACAGGACGTCACTTCCTACAAAGCCGCCGAATTGGAATTAAAAAAATCTTATGAAGACATTCTCAAATGGCGCCAATACTTTGAAATCATTTACGACATCACGGAAAATATTAACCTGCATCGGGAACTTGAAAAGGTCGGTCAGGCCGTAACCAACGGGCTTTCCCGTATTCTTAGTTTTGATGCTTATCAATTATATATCGCACTTGAAGATAAAAACGAACTTGTGCCTGTTTTTTCTGAAGACAGTTTTCAAAAAACTGAGATGGTCTCGAATGCTTCCATTCCAATGGATAAAGGCATTATTGGTTTTATTTATCGCAGCGGAAAACCGTTATTAATTGACGACGTACGCAGTCATCCTGCCGTTTTTTACTTACCGGACGAGAAACCGATTGACGAATCCCTGATCGGCACCCCCCTGATTATCAACGGTAAGCCCATCGGAGTGTTTGTTCTTTTAAAACGGGGCATTAAACAATTTAAAGAAGAAGAATTAAGGATTCTTTCCATTGTCGGACGCCAGGTGGCGGTGGCTCTGGAAAACGCCAAATTAAACGAAAGTGAACGAAAAAGCCGGGAGCAGGCTGAAAGAGCCAATGCTGCCAAAAGCGAATTTCTGGCTAATATGAGCCATGAGATTCGTACGCCGATGAATGCCGTGATCGGAATGACCGAATTAGCGCTGGAAACCAACCTAACCAATGAACAGCGGGATTTTCTTAATACTGTAAAAGAAAGCGCATACGCTCTTTTGCATTTGATTAACGATATTCTCGATTTTTCTAAGATTGAAGCAGGTAAAATGGATCTGGTTCCGGAGGACTTTGATCTCTACACCACCCTCGAGACTACGGTAGAAACTTTAGCCAATCGCGCAGAAGAGAAAGGAAACGAACTTGCTTTGTCTATTGCTCCAGAAGTTCCTAAACTTGTACACGGCGATCCCGGACGCATCCGTCAGATACTTATCAATTTGATTGGTAACGCGATAAAGTTTACTAAAGAAGGTGAAGTTATTGTAGAAGTTAAATTGCTCAAAAAAACCAAAACCTATTATGACCTGTATTTTTCTGTGACCGACACCGGGATCGGCATTCCTGAAGATAAGCAGAATTTGATTTTCAACAAATTTACTCAGGCCGACGGCACCACCACACGAAAATTCGGGGGGACGGGATTAGGATTGTCCATCTCAAAGAAACTGGTGGAAATGATGGGCGGAAGCATTCACGTTAAAAGCACCCCGAACAAAGGAAGCACCTTTTACTTTAACATTCATCTTAAACCGGCAAAGACCAAACTTGGTACAAAATCCGTCATGGTCCCGGATCTGTCCGGTTTACCTGTAATGATTATCGACGACAATAAAACCAATCGTTTTATTTTAGAAAAAATATTACAGAATTGGGAATTGTCACCGGTTACTTGCGCCGGAGGAAAAGAAGGTCTCGAAAAGCTGGAAGAGGCAGCCAGAGCCGGAAAACCGATTCCGATCGTCCTGCTCGATATGCAAATGCCGGGAATGGACGGCGAACAGGTGGCCGAAGCAATAATGGCCAGACCGGAGTTAAAAGAAACCCGCATCATTATTTTAACATCCATGGGTAAGCGTGGTGACGCAGCGCGGTTAAAAAAGCTGGGTTGTAAAGGATATCTGGTCAAACCCGTTAAACAGTCTCAGTTGTACAACATGATCGTTCAAGTAATGGCCAGCGAAACCACAGACGCTGATTCTTCTTCTCAAACCATTATTACCCGCCACACGCTGGAAGAAAAGAAGCGTCATAACCTGCGTATTTTGCTGGCTGAAGATAATATCATTAACCAGAAATTAGCGCTTAAGATTCTGGAGAAGAAGAATTATTTTGTGGACATGGTTAACAATGGAAAAGAAGCTATCGAAGCATTACACAGCAAATCATATGATCTGGTGTTGATGGATGTGCAAATGCCGGAAATCGACGGATTGGAAGCCACTCAAATCATCCGTAAGGACGCGAATATACCGAAAGATCTGCCCATCATCGCCATGACAGCCAACGCCATGAAAGGCGACCGTGAAAAATGTCTGGCCGCAGGAATGAACGATTATGTGTCCAAACCTTTCAAATTAGACGAATTTTACAGCGTGATCGAAAAATGGGGAGTTCGGATAAAACGTAACGACAACTAAATGACGCCATATTCTCTATATAAAAAAGCCCTGTATTAACAACATACAGGGCTTTTTTGTGTACAGTTAATTCCTTCTTCCGCCAAGAATTCTCAGTAAAAGTAAGAAAAGGTTGATAAAATCAAGGTATAACATTAAGGCGCCAATTATGGCCATACGACCGTAACGTTCTCCGTCTGCCGGACTGATATTTTCTCCCATACGGCGAATTTTCTGAGTATCGTATGCCGTTAATCCCACAAAAATCAGAA
Source organism: uncultured Calditrichaceae bacterium (assembly GCA_964547355.1). Lineage (GTDB taxonomy): Bacteria > Calditrichota > Calditrichia > Calditrichales > Calditrichaceae > CAZJNP01. The sequence continues at coordinate 649 of CAZJNP010000406.1, read as the reverse complement.
TGCCCAGATAGGTAATAATCCATCCCATCATCGTACTCTGGACAAAGAAGTTTACCACCGAAGCAATAATAATACCGATCAGACCCATAAATAAATAGCTGCCCATCGAAGTTAAATCCCTTTTGGTGACGTATCCGTACAAACTGGTCGAACCGAACGTTACGCCCGTCACCAGAAAAGTCGTGGCAATGGACTGATAGGTGTACACCAGAAAAATGGCGGCCAATGTTAATCCGTTAATAAAAGAAAACAACAAAAACATAGTCGTGGCCGTGGAAGCGGCCATGGATTTTACGCCGCCGGAAATGGCGTATACCATGCCCAATTCGGCAATGATTAACAGGATCAGCACAAACGAATTACCGAAAACCAGATTTAAAATAAGCGGATTGTTGCTGGAAAAATAGGCCGTTAATCCAGATACCAGCAAACCAATCATCATCCAGTTGTAAACCGCGCGTACCAGCACATTTTCTCTTGTGATCGCCAAAGATTGCTGATAATAAGGATCTTGATCCATCGCATGCTCCTTTATTCTTGAATTTTACTCGATTATTCTTATAATCTGTACCGAATTTACAATTCAGTACAATTTCCGGCGGAAGCCCCAATATTAGCGTTATTATATTTCAAACAGGATAAATAGTTC
>CAZJNP010000405.1:0-3450 GCA_964547355.1 uncultured Calditrichaceae bacterium | reverse complement strand
GCCCCGGGCAACGCAGGTCAGCGGATCTTCAGCTACATGAATCGCCATGGAAGTTTCTTCCCGCAGCCGAACATCCAGATTTTTGAGCAAAGCGCCGCCACCTGTCAAAATAATCCCACGGTCCAGAATATCCGATGCTAACTCCGGAGGCGTCCGCTCCAGCGAAAGTTTCACCGCTTCCACAATAGACTGAATGCTGTCGTCCAGCGCTTCCCGGATTTCCTGAGAAGAAATTTCGATGGTCTTGGGAATCCCGTCAATTAAATCGCGTCCTTTTACTTCCGTTTTGATTTCTTCGTCCAGCTGAGCGGCCGAACCGATGGAGCATTTAATATCTTCCGCCGTTTTTTCGCCAATCAGCAAGTTGTAGTTCTTTTTGAAATAATGAATAATGGCCATGTTCATTTCGTCCCCGCCGATGCGGATGGACGTATGATTGACGATGCCGTTCAAAGAAATGACGGCGATTTCGGATGTTCCGCCGCCGATGTCAACGATCATATTTCCCACCGGCTCGCTGATATCCAGTCCCACACCGATGGCCGAAGCCATGGCCTCTGCCACCAATTCCACTTCCCGCGCGCCGGCCCGTTCCGCAGAGTCCCTCACCGCGCGCTTCTCCACTTCGGTAATGCCGGAAGGAACGCAGACCAGGATTTTACTGATCATCATACGGTTGACATTGGCCTGCTTGATAAGTTCGCGCATCATTATTTCAGTGGCTTCAAAATCGGCGATCACCCCGTCTTTTAACGGCCGAATAGTGGTAATTCCCTGATGGGTGCGTCCTAGCATCTGACGCGCCTCACTGCCAACGGCTACCACTTCGTCCGAACCGTCTTTTAAAGCAATGATCGACGGTTGGTTTACCACGACTCCTTTGCCTTTGACGTAGATTAGTGTATTTGCAGTTCCCAGATCAATGCCTATTTCCGAAGAAAATAAATTAAGAAATGAAAAACCCATGAAGACACTCCCTGCCATTGGTCCGGTTGGCCGAACCTCTGTTTTTCGATTTTAGAATAATATACAATTCCTTAAAAGTTGAATTTACACAAATGCACGCTATTAGTCAATTTGAGAACAGAGGAGTTTTCCTATTTAAATATTCATTTTTTTAAGTAGATATTAACGACCATCGCGCATGCTAAACTACAATTTCCCAGCGCCAGCAGCTACCTTAAAAATTTGGTTATCCGACCTAAATCACAGTTATCCCCAACAGGTGGCACTCGCCTCCGTACAGCATACCACCTTTTTCCCATTAAGGATGGATTCGTCGCTATCGGTTTCATGATCGCATGCCGCCAGGCTTGCAGTTATTCATCTTGTATCCCTTCGGGACAAACATCAAGAAGATAAGAATCCCCCTGAAGAGACAGTTTGTGCGAGGGAAGGGTCGAAAAATGCATGCCATAAAAATTCAATTGGATGGTTTTTTAAGAAGACCATGCACACGAATGTTTTGCGCTTTAGTCTTAACTACCCGTGGAGAAATCACAAATATGATATTCCTAAATTATTTTACGGACATTCTTATTTTTAGCTATCCGCTTCAAAAATTTGAACATCTGTGTATTTTAGACTAATTTTGTTTTGAATCATTACATTCGGTGGAATTGTCAACATTAAAAAAAATTAACGTTGCACATAATTACAAAGCAGAGGTCATGAAAAAATCCATTGAATCCATAGATAACCTGATCGGCACACTCGAGGAACAGGTTAAAGAGTTGTATTGTTTGTTTAAGATCGAAGAACTGCTGCATGAACCGGATATCGATCTGGAAGAAACGCTTGAACGGCTGGTACAGATCATCCCGGAAGGATTTCAATTCCAAGAGGATTGTCAGGCCCAGTTGGTGTACCGGGATCTGGAATTCCATACCGAACAATTCGAAGAAACGGAATGGTGCCTGAGTTCGGACATCGTCGTCCGTGGCAACACCATTGGTTGGATTAAAGCCTGTTACCAGAAAAAACTTCCCGAAGCGGAGGTCGGACCGTTTTTAAAGGATGAACAGGAAATGCTGCAGAATATAGCTCACCGTCTCGGTCAGCATCTGATGTACGTCCGGCTGAAAATGATCTTTAAAAAATGGGAAAACACCAAAATCGACCTGGCCGAAAAGCGCACCGGCGAATGGCAGGTCATTCTGGAGTTGTTGCGGCGCACCGATCCCGATCTTTACATCCGAATCACCAGAAAAATGCTCAACCACCTGATGTGGAAAGGTATCGAAGAGGCGGAACAGCTGTTGCAGCAATTTGACCCGTATTCTCAATACCAGGAAGAAGACGTTCTGGGCGAGGCTAATGAACCTTTGGATAAGGTGGAATTCGGAGATATTCAGCAGCTTAGTCAGGAAATTTTCCGCGTCGCTCAGGAACACCTGGAAGACAGAGACATTCTGGCCATGATCCAGAAATGGATGCAGGAAGATAAAACCAGTTTTCTGGTGCGGGCAACTGCAAACATCGACACTTCGCTAGATGATATTTACGAAGCCCTGCGGCGTTATTATCAGATCAATCCAGTGGGTATGGAGCTTGCCCCTTCCACGCGTATCGGCGTGAGAGCCGCGCTTATCCGCAGAATTTTCAGCGACCAGCTGGAATTCATTTCCGTGGCCAAAAATTTTGTGCGTGTGAGCGATTTTTACCACCTGATGAAGCGTATGATCTTCCCCACAGGCAGTCACGGGAAGCTGGGCGGCAAAAGCGCCGGAGCCTTTTTGGCCTTCCGTATTATCCGGGCTTCGGAACATTATCCCGATTTATTACGAAACGTAAAAACACCCCGCAGCTGGTACATTACTTCCGATGCCATGATTTTATTCATGCATTACAACAATCTGGAAGAAATTCTGGAGCAAAAATACAAACCCATCGACGAAGTACGCAAAGAGTATCCCCATGTGGTACAACTGTTTAAAAACTCCCACTTTCCGCCCCAAATTATTAAAGGACTGTCAGTAGCTCTGGACGATCTGGGCGAGCACCCGCTGATCGTGCGCAGTTCCAGCCTGCTAGAAGACCGCTTAGGTTCTGCATTCTCCGGAAAGTATAAAAGCCTGTTCATTACCAATCAGGGCAGCAAATCCGAGCGCTTGCAGGCTTTAATGGACGCCATTGCCGAAGTGTATGCTTCCACGATCGGACCCGATCCGATCGAATACCGCGCCGAACGGGGCCTGCTGGATTTTCACGAAGAAATGGGGATCATCATTCAGCAGGTGGTCGGACAGCACGTTGGTCCTTACTTTTTTCCGGCTTTTGCCGGCGTCGCCTTCAGCAACAACGAATTTCGCTGGTCGCCGCGCATTAAACGGGAAGACGGCCTGATACGCATGGTGCCCGGGTTGGGCACACGGGCGGTGGACCGGTTGAGCGACGATTATCCCGTACTCATCGCGCCGGGACAACCCGGTTTGCGCACCAACGTCAATC
>CAZJNP010000404.1:0-3461 GCA_964547355.1 uncultured Calditrichaceae bacterium | reverse complement strand
GATATAACGTGGGGCTGATTTTTTCCTACGAGTCCTACCGCGCAGCCGCAACAAACAAACGCATTATTGGCGGAGCTTTTGCCGGTGTCTCTCTGGAAAAACTGCGCGCCGGAGTAGAAATTAATTTACTAAACGACAGCGGGAATAACGGACAAGAAAAAATAATCTCCCTATATACCGATTACAAACTCAGCTCCAAACTGCATTTGTTCGGCCGGGCGGATCGCTTTGAAGAGGGAAGCCAACGGGAAGATTACCTGATCCTTGGTTTGGTGGGCATTGCGAACAAAAACCTGATGGTAGCGCCCAACGTGCGATGGTTGCAAAACGAAACAAGCGCCCGGCTTTACGACATAAACTTTTTGTTCAAGTTTTAATTAATTAATAACAGAAAACTAACACAATTCTAACAATAGCAGACGAAATTCAGGTTCGCAAGCGATATTTACTAATAAGGAGAAAACTCATGCGATTCATAAAAATTATTTTAATGGCCACACTGGCCGTTGCGCTGGTACTGACGGGCTGTTCATCGGAAAAGAAAAACAGCGGCTCGGCCGCATCTTCTGCCATTATTAACGGCGCCGGCGCCACCTTTCCTTATCCCATCTATGCACAGTGGGCGCATAAGTACGAAAAGCTAACCAAGGTACGTCTGAACTACCAGTCCATCGGCTCCGGAGGGGGCATCGCCCAGATTAAGGCCAAAACCGTGGATTTCGGCGCATCGGATGCGCCGCTCAAACCGGAAGAACTTGCGGCAGCCGGTCTGCTACAGTTCCCCATGGTCATCGGAGGCGTGGTGCCGGTGTTCAATCTGGAAGGCTTCACTGCGGGACAAATTCAGCTTTTGGCTCAGAATCTGGCCGATATGTATCTGGGAAAAATCAAAAAATGGAACGATCCGGCCATCGCTAAGAACAATCCCGGCCTAAAGCTGCCGGATTTAGATGTAACCACCATACACCGTGCGGACGGTTCCGGAACCACCTGGATTTTTACCAATTATCTGGCCAAAGTATCTAAGGAATGGCGGGAAAAAGTAGGTTTTGGTAAAGCGCCTCGTTGGCCGGAAGCCAACAGCGTGGCCGGCAAGGGTAACGAAGGTGTGGCCGCATTTGTCAAAAAAGTGAACGGTGCCGTCGGTTATGTGGAATATGCCTACTCACTTCAGAATAAAATAAGCTACGTAAAGTTGCAGAATAAGGCGGGTAATTTTGTAGCTCCGTCCATCGAGTCGTTCCAGGCTTCCGCAGCCAATGCGGACTGGGTACATGCCCCGGGTTTTTACCTGGTGCTGACCGATCAGCCCGGGGAAGAAACCTGGCCTATAAGCGGCGCCTCGTTTATCCTGATGTACAAGGAACAAAAAGACGCCGCTACCGCCAAGCAGGTGCTGGAATTTTTCGACTGGTGCTATAACCACGGAGCGGACTTGGCGGTTAATCTGCATTATGTGCCCATGCCGAAAAACGTGGTGCAACTGGTAGAAGACGCCTGGCGCAAAGAAATCAAGGCCGATGGCAAAGCTGTGTGGGAGTAATTCAAATATAAATTACGAATTAAAAATCCATGCACCTCGGGAATTTGGAGCTAAAAACTAATGACGGTTCCTAATACTTAGAAAAATGAAGAATCAGAAAAAGAATAGTTACATGAACTTTCTTCAGGAAACAAGCACGCAGAATCGCTCAGATACTATTTTCAAAATCGTTACCATGATGGGCGCCGCCACAGTATTGCTTATAATGACGGTGCTTTTTGTGCAACTGGTGCAAAGCTCCTGGTTATCCATTGAAAAATTCGGTTTTGCTTTTATTTACACCAATGTCTGGGATCCCATTCGTCAGGTCTTTGGCGCAGCCAGTAGTATTTACGGAACGCTCGTTTCCACCTTTATCGCCATGGCAATTGCGGTGCCCCTCAGTTTGCTGATTGCAATGTTTTTGGTGGAAATCATACCCCCGGCGGTCAGCCAATGGATCGGAATGGCCATCGAATTACTGGCCGCCGTCCCCAGCATTATTTACGGCATGTGGGGGCTGTTTGTTTTTGCTCCGTTTATGGCCGACACAATTCAGCCGTTCCTGAAAAATGTTTTTGGCGATATTGGTCTTTTTAGCGGTCCGCCCATCGGTATTGGCATGTTCACGGCCGGCATTATTCTGGCCTTTATGATCCTGCCGTTTATCACGGCGGTAGTGCGCGACGTTTTTCAGATGGTGCCTGCGGTGGTAAAGGAATCCGCGCACGGCATGGGTTCCACCTTGTGGGAAGTTACGCGCAAGGTGACCATTAAATACGGTTTTCAGGGAATTGTCGGCGCCGCATTTTTAGGATTGGGACGTGCCATTGGCGAGACCATGGCCGTAACCTTTGTTATCGGAAACAGTCACCGCATTGCCGCATCGCTGTTTGCGCCGGCCAATAGTATTACGGCCACGCTGGCCAACGAGTTTGCCGAAGCTTCCGAACCCATCTACATGAGTGCGCTGGTTGAATTGGGATTGGTTTTGTTTGCGCTGACCTTTTTGATTCAGGTGCTGTCGCAATGGTGGCTGAAACGGGTGAAAAAATCCATGGGAGTGCAATGAGGGAGCGATCGCTTTTCCGGAGAAAATTTTGGAATAAATTAGCCGCCGGATTATCGGCTCTATCCGCTCTGTTAGGTTTATTCGTTTTGGGCTGGATTCTGTACACCGTATTTGTGCGGGGCTTTGCCGCCTTTAATCCTGCTTTTTTTACCGAACTGCCCAATCCGCCGGGAATGGCGGGCGGAGGACTTGCCAACGCGATCTTAGGCACGGTGCTGTTAACCGCCTTAGCCACTACTATGGGCGTTCCTGTCGGGTTGATGGCCGGAATCTACCTGAGTGAATTCGGGCAGCACTCCCGGTTTGCCGAGTGGGTGCGTTTCTTTTCCAATATTTTAATGGGTACGCCGTCAATCATCCTCGGAGTTTTCGTATACACTTTTCTGGTAGTGCCGGTGGGCCATTTTTCCGGTTACTCCGGTGCCGTGGCTCTGGCTATCATGATGTTTCCGGTGGTGGCGCGTACCACGGAAGATAAGCTGCAGCTGATTCCCAGCGCGCTGCGCGAGTCTGCCCTGGCACTGGGTGCTCCGCGCTGGAAAACTACTTTTAATGTGGTTTTTCGCGGAGCACGCGCCGGTTTGATTACGGGCGTGCTGCTTGCGGTGGCGCGCGTCAGCGGAGAAACGGCGCCGCTGTTATTTACGGCATTAAACAGTCCTTACTGGCCAACCAATCTGGGCGACTCTACGGCTAATCTGACCGTAACTATTTTTAACTACGCCATGTCTCCCTACGAGGACTGGCAGCAGATGGCCTGGGGCGCGTCGCTGCTAATCACGCTGGGCGTGCTGACAATCACCCTGTTTACGCGGTTTGTGCTGGTGAGGAAGAAAAATTAATTACGAATTACGAATGAAAATGAGG
>CAZJNP010000403.1:0-3467 GCA_964547355.1 uncultured Calditrichaceae bacterium | reverse complement strand
GAGATTGAGGGCAAAATAGTATAAAAAAAGGCCGCCCCCTTTTGGGACAGCCCCTAATTTCACTTTCTGCAACAGCCTGGGTTAGGGGAGATAAATAGTAAACCAACGAAAAAAGATTTTCCAAAGGGAAAAGGCGTTCGTTGTGAAATAATTGGGGAAAGCAGGAAAAGTCTTGCGCAAGACTTGGTCAACTATTGCGCAAAACTTGCTGATAAATGCGCAAGATTTTATGTTCGGATGGAATACCTGATGGTAGGCGCAGACTTTACGTCTGCGTGGGGTTAATCCTCAGGTAAATGTGGATAATGAAACCGCGGCCATGAAGTCCACGCTTACCGGGGGAGTATTGTCCGATTGCCGGTTGAATCCTTTATTGGTAATTCATAAATTTTATAATGTTCGATTTGACTGACCTCACCAATCAACGCATAAGGGAAACGGTTATGAAACGTGTTTTTATTGCTCTTGCGGTTTTGTTTTTGGCGTCTGCCTTACATGCTCAATTGGCCAAAATGCGCTTGGTAGGCAAGCCGGAAAAATCCGAATCCGAAATCATCGGCCGCCGGGATGTGAACGGCCGTTTTTGCGCCGCGATCAAAGTACTTTCCGATATGGAAGGATTTACTTACGATGCGTATAACGGTGTGGTGGGCGATGTGGAGCATCAGGCCGGGATGGACATTGTGTACTTGCAACCGGATGAACGAGTATTGCAAATCTTTCACTCCGGTTATGAACCGCTGAAGATTATTTTGTCCGAAGTGGGTATCCGTTTAAAGCCCAAGGAAATGTGGGTGATTCGGATAAAGGGTGCACCCAAAAAGGCGGATATGCTGCCGGTGACGATTTTTGTGCAACCTTCCGATGCCCGTATTGCTATTGATGGCAAAGCGGTACAAAGCGGCAAAGCGGTGGAACTGAGCAAAGGCCGCCACCGTTTGGTCATTAAAAAAGACGGTTATAAAACCGTGGATAAACCCATTACCGTTTCCAAAGACCATGTGGTGTTTAACGAAACCCTGTCCGAAGTGGACTTACAGCAGGTGGTCATAAAATCCGTGCCGGACGGCGCGCGCATCTTTTTAAACAATGTGGAAAAAGGGGTGACCGACGACGGTTTTTTCCTCTACCCCGGGCAATACCAGTTAAAACTTTCCAAAAGCGGTTATGTGGACGTCAGCGAAGCCATCACCGTAACGGAAAACGGCAATAATACCTTTACGTACCGTTTAGTAAAAAACAGCGGCATTTTACGGCTGAACGTCACCCCGGCCGGGGCGGACATAAAACTCAATCAAAAAGACTACAGCGGACAAACGCGGATTGAATTGCTTCCCGGTACCTACGAATTGGAAGTATCTAAAACCGGTTATTTGCCGCAAAAAGAGATCGTTGAAATAGAACGCGGTAAAACGCTTGAACGCAGTTATCAATTGATCAAAAACAGCGGTAGTTTAAGCCTGAACGTAACGCCCGCCGACGCTGCCGTGCTGATTAACAAAGAAGACTATTCCAACCGCGGGCACATCGAATTGGCCCCAGGTCGGTACAAGATAGAGATAATGAAGGAAGGCTATTACCCGCAGAGCGAGACGATTACCATTCAGCGCGGGCAGACTCTGAACAAAACCTACAACTTGACCGCCAAAACCGGCAAACTGCAGTTTAAGGTAAAACCCTTAACCGCCAGGGTAACATTAAAACAAAACGGCCAAACCGTGCAAACCTGGACCGGTATGAAATACCTGAAAGATTTGCCGGTGGGCGAATACGAGCTAAAATGCAGCGCAGACGGTTACCAGCCGTGGACCCGCCGGATTACGGTCAGCGAGAACCGGACGACGGCCATGGAGGTGGTTCTAAAAAAAGGGCCTATAACATTTAAAGATGAATTTGGCATTGAATGGGTGTGGGTGGAAGGCGGCACCTTCGAGATGGGCTGCACCGGCGAACAGAGCAATTGCGCTAGCGATGAAAAGCCGGCACATACGGTTACGGTGGATGGCTTTTACATGAGTAAGTATGAAGTAACCTTTGCGCAATATGATCAATTTTGTGAAGCGACCGGACGCAGTAACCCGAATGATAAGGGCTGGGGCCGCGGCAATCGTCCCGTTATTAACGTAAGCTGGCATGATGCGGTAGCCTTTTGCAAATGGTTGTCTAAGAGAACGGGTACGACCATACGTTTGCCGACCGAGGCAGAATGGGAGTATGCGGCACGCGGCGGGCAAAAATCCCGTCATTACAAATATTCGGGTAGTAATGATGTGGATGCGGTGGCCTGGTACGATGGCAATTCGAGTGGTAAAACGCATCCCGTTGGTCAGAAGCAGCCCAATGAGCTGGGCTTGTACGATATGAGCGGCAATGTATGGGAGTGGTGTCAGGACTGGTATGATAACAAATATTACGCTAACAGCCCGCACAGGACCCCCAGGGGACCAACTTCCGGTAATTACCGTGTTCTTCGTGGCGGCAGCTGGGTCTACGATGCCTGGATCGTGCGGGTGGCGAGTCGTGGCAGGTACGATCCAGAATACGGGAACCTCGACTTCGGGTTTCGCATCGCCCGAGATTATTAAACTTTAATTCTTTTATTTTTTTCAGACCTTGACACCTCTTTAGTCCCCTCCCTGTTACAATCAGCAGGGAAGGGGAAAGTCGGAAAAACCGGCACTAGTTCAGCCGGATGAAAAGTAAATAGAATATCCGCATCGTTTTGCACAACGGCTTGGTTTGCTCTTCGACAGACTTTTTCTTTTACGCGGAAGAAAAATTATTGTTTGTCGGTTAATCTTTCAGTTGGTTCCGATCGAGTTGGAAAAAATGAATCCTTGATCATGAATGTTTAAGTGTTGCGCTAAAATAAAGAGGCGATTATGAAGCAATCAATGTTAGTTTTTGGGATCATTGGGTTTTTGATGTCTTGCGGCGGTTTGATACGGTCTATTGCCCATTCCAATGACGTGTACAAAGAATATATTGAAATCGCCCAAGAAGTCATCGATTCCAACGGCGTAGCTGCGGTTGGATATGGGGTTTCTTCCAATAAGGATATTGCCAAAAAAAAGGCGATTATTGATGCTCATGCTAAGATAGCTCCTCAAATCGGTGAGAAGTTGCCCTGGTTTTTAAGGAATAACAGTGAGGCACCAGTAAAAAAAGATTATAATTGTATTAACGATTATACAGAATTAGAGATTATTTTCAATAATGATGATTTAAAATTAGAATTAATACAAGAGCTAACGAGTCATCTGCTAAGACAAGCCAAAATTCTTAAGGAGGGATTTGATATAGAAAAAAGTCAAAATTTAGTGCAGGCGATGGTTGTTTTAGCAATTGATGAAAAATCTTTATATGATACGATAAACAAAACGATCCATAATTTTATAAGAAGAAAAAAAATAATTTTGGAAAAGTTTAAAGAAGAATATTATAAAAAATTAAAAAAAGAATATGAG
>CAZJNP010000402.1:0-3473 GCA_964547355.1 uncultured Calditrichaceae bacterium | reverse complement strand
GGGCAATGGGCATACCGTTAAAAGCGGCGGGCTCTTCCCTTGTTTCCAGCGCTTCCCTTACCCCGGCGAACAGGACCAACGCCAAACCAAACCCTAAAGCCGAGCCAAAAGAAAAAATAACCGTCTCGATAAAATTGTATTTGGATTGCACGGACAAAATGGAAATACCCAATATGGCGCAATTGGTGGTGATCAGCGGCAGAAAAATCCCCAGGGCGCGGTACAGGGCCGGCGCCACTTTTTTCATTATGATTTCCACCAACTGAACAAGAGAAGCAATGACCAGAATAAAAGCGATCGTCTGTAAATAGTTTATTTTCAGCGGTACCAGCACATAGATCTGTATTAAATAGGTGATCGCGCCTGCAATGGTCAGCACGAATGTCACAGCCATACTCATACCAACGGCAGTGTCAATTTTTTTGGATACCCCAAAGTACGGGCACAGCCCTAAAAACCTGGCAAAGATGACGTTATTGACAAAGATGGCACTAACAATCAATAATCCTAATTCAGCCATCAGTTTCCTCCTTGCAAGCGTTTGCTGATTTTATTCATACCGACCATCATAAAACCGAGCGTAAGGAAAGCGCCCGGAGCCAGCACAAACAGCAGAATGGTTCGCCAGGCCTCCGGGACAAAGCGCCAACCCAGCCAGGCGCCGGAACCAAGAATTTCACGAATGCTACCAAGTACAAATAAACTGAAGGTGAATCCCAGCCCCATTAACAAACCATCCCAGAACGAATCCCATAGTTTGTTTTTAGACGCAAAAGCCTCCGCTCTTCCTAAAATCAAACAATTGACCACGATCAGCGGTATAAACAAACCCAACGTTTTGTGCAGATCGTACAGCGTGGCCTGCATACTCATATCCACAATGGTAACAAAAGTGGCGATGATGATAATGTAAGAAGGTATCCGTACCCGGCCTGGGATAATATTTCGCAACAGGGAAATGACTATGTTGGAACACACCAGAACGAATGCCGTGGCCAATCCCATCCCCAGACCATTTTCAGCAGATGTGGTTGTGGCAAGTGTGGGACAGAGTCCGAGCATTAAGCTGGTCACCGGGTTTTCCGTAAAAAACGATTGTCGGAATTTTTCTTTGAATTGCATCAGTTTATTCCCTTAGTTAGCTTTTTTTGTGCTAAAAGCGCTCTTAAAACGCCGTGAGTAAAGGCCCTGGAAGTAATCGTCGCGGCCGTCAGGGCATCGATATCGCCGCCATCCTTTTTTACTTTCCAATTGGTGTTTTGCAGGGTGCGGCCGCGGAACTGTTTTTTAAAAACCTCCTTGCGCATATTGTCGCCCAGCCCGGGCGTTTCCTTGTGGTCCAGCACATAGGTATCCAGCACCTTTCCTGAACCATCCACTCCCACGATTAAATCAAAATCGCTGGAAAAACCGTTCGGCGCCTTTACGATAAAAGCAAAACCTATTGTGTCGCCGCCGGAACTGTAAGCCTGAAAATAGCGTACCCGAGAGCCGTCAACTTGCAGCGCTTCCGGCGCTTCATTAAAAGTGATGTTCCCCAGCTTTCTTAACACCATTTTAACAGCCCGTTGCGTTTCCGCTTTTTTGTTCATGGCGATCGGCCCGCGCGTGACATTGTTTACGTAAGCCAATAACACAGCGGAAGCCATGGCAATAATTACCAAAACAGCGACGATTTTTATACCCGACTCTTGCTTTTCCATGATTAACTCGTTCCGTATTTTTTATTTGGGAAATATTTGTCCAACAGAGGTACAAAGGCGTTCATAAATAAAATGGCAAAGGATACTCCCTCCGGATAACTTCCGAACAGGCGGATTAACATGGTAAAAAATCCGCATCCAAAGCCAAAAATCAATTTCCCTTTAAAGGTCATGGGCGAGGTCACCATATCCGTGGCCATATATAACGCACCCAGAAACACGCCTCCTGTAAAGATATGAAACAGCGGACTGGCATAGTGGGAAGGATCCATCAAATAAAAAATTCCGCTGAACAGAAACACCGTCCCGATCAAGGCTGTGGGAATTTCCCACGTAATATATTTTTTGTAGAATAAATACAACGATCCAAGCAGCAAAGCGACGGCAGATATTTCCCCCAGAGAACCGCCGATAAATCCCAGCGCTAGGTTTGTATTGCTTATCTTTGCCAAAGCTCCCACGCCCTCTGTTTTTAAGATTCCCAGCGGCGTGGCGCCTGTGGTGCCGTCCGCGCTCAGGGGGCTAAGCCAGGAAGTCATTTCTACCGGAAAGGAAATAAGCAGGAAAACGCGGGCAACCAGCGCCGGATTGAAAATATTTTGTCCCAGACCTCCAAAAACCTGCTTTCCTATTCCGATGGCCACCAGTGAACCGATCAGCAACATCCACCAGGGCGCGTTGGCCGGCACATTCATGGCCAAAAGGATACCGGTCAATAAGGCGCTGCCATCCGTAAAGTCCACCGGTCGTTTTCCGTATCTGCTCAACAGAAATTCAAATCCTACCGTAAACACAGCGCACAAAACCACCACCCGCAGCGCCTCCAAGCCAAATACATAAACAGATACTCCGAGAGCAGGGGTCAATGAAATACATACCGTGTACATGATGCGGCGAATCGATTCCCCGCGCTGAAACAACGGGGATGAATCCATAATCGGTAATTTTGCTTCCACTTCAATTCTCTCTGGTTAACAAGTTTTTCCCTAAACGCATCCAGTGAACCAAACGTCGTTCTGCCGGACAGACATAGGTACAGCATCCGCATTCCATACAATCTTTGATATATGATTTTTCCCAGTCAGAAATCAGGTTGGCTTTAATCGCTTCTACAAGCTGTGCTACGGGCAATCCCATGGGACAGGCGTCTAGGCAGCTGCCGCAGCGGATACACGATTTCTCCTGACGGGGAACGTAGGCCTTTTCGCTAAAAAATAACAAGGCGGAGGTCGTCTTGGTTACCGGACTCTCAAACGAAAAAGATGTTTTCCCCATCATGGGGCCGCCGGCAATAAACAGGCGAACCGCCTGCGCGTCAACGCCGAAACGCTCCATGACATATGAAACTGGTGTTCCGATCGGCAACACAATATTGGCCGGTTGTTTAACCAGTTCTCCGGAAACGGTAACCACGCGCTCCATCAGTGGACGGCGGTAAAAAAAAGCGTCATGAACGGCCAGTACCGTTGCCACATTCTGCGCAATAACGCCCACATCCAATGGCAAACCGCCGGACGGCACTTCGCGATTCAGAATCGCCTTAATTAACTGCTTTTCGCCGCCTTGAGGATATTTTGTCTTTAGAGGGATTACCTGGATATCCGGAAAAGCCCTGACGAACTTAGACATATTCTCAAGCGCGTCCGGTTTGTTTTCTTCAATCCCGATAAAGACCCGCGCCGAGGGAAAGAGCTTCTTTAAAATGCGAATTCCTGTTACAATTTCTTGTCCCCTTTCCAGCATCAGGCGGTGATCGGCGGTGATATAAGG
>CAZJNP010000401.1:0-3484 GCA_964547355.1 uncultured Calditrichaceae bacterium | reverse complement strand
ATCTTATAATCATTTGGTCGATTTTTTTTAAAAGAGAGGGTAGCTGTATATTTTTAAAATTTTGTAGGCGCTCTCTTTTATCCAAACATTTTATACTTATACTTAAAATTTGCTAGAGAAAAAGAGATTAGTGTTGTTGCAGAGTGAAGGTAATACCATACGCTTCATATGGTGGAATATCGGCCATGATCGAATCAAGCGTTGCTGCAGTTGTCGTCCATTGCGTCGAAGATGTATAATTATAATGTAGGAAATCTTCTTCAGCCCAGTTGGGACGATTAACAAAACGCGTTTTTATCTCAGAAAACTCCTGTGGCGTTGCAACACGATCATAGCCGAATACACCAGCAACGTTCTGAGCGTTTCTCAAAAAAGCAGTTATTCGGTCAGTTCCACGAAGGATGATTGGTGGTTGTGGCTGACCATCTTTATCATAATCAAAGCGAATGCTATGTTCAAACTGATTCACAATCCATTCGATAATGGCAGTGGTCTGCTGTGTGCCGTTGTCAGCCAGGGTGATGGCGTAGTAGGCGTTGCCCGCCAGCGAATCAGGAACACCACCAACACTACCAATTGTTCCGGTCCAGGAATCAATTTGCAGGTCAGGGTAGTTGGTTGCCACCAGAACATGGGACAGCCAGATGTTGTTCGGATCTCGCCACACAGGACCAATACTTAATCCAACATTCACATAAGCACCATGTATTTGGTATCCTTCCAGGTATGGTGCCTGATCATGTTTTGTTACGATGATTGGCGCAGTCGCGCTGGCATGGTTGTTGTTGGCGTCTGAGCCAACCACCATGATGGTCTTGTTGGATGGTTCTGCATTCGTATACGTAAAGGCAAGGGTTGGGGTTGTGGTGATGGTGTCAGGGTCAAACACGCCTGAAAAATCAGTGTCCCACGCATACTCAATAATGCCGGTGTTGTCAGTGCTCTGAGACGCATCACAAAGATGACTTGCTCGTTGGTCGTTGCAGTGCTCGGTGCTGACAGGACCATGTGCGGGTCTTCTGCATCACCCCTGCTGGTGTCAGACACGCTCGGGCGCAGGTCATACAACACCGGATGACCGAAAAAGGTGTTCAAGGACTGAAAGTCACGAGCTGAAAAGTCTGGCGCGCCACCGGAAATGCTGGTATTGTCCAATGACCAGTGAAAGCCCAGCGCAGCTGCGAACAACCGGTTGATGAGCGGGCCGGGATTATACGCGGACTGCGCAATGTTAATGGTTGCCAGTTTTGGCGTTCCGTCAGGATACAATTCTTTTTCCAGCCAGCTTGAATCACCGGCAACGTACTGAAACACAATGCCATAGTCAGTGACGCCACCCTCAACCAAAAGGTTCCTGCCGGTGTTAAGATTTATTGAATTGCCGGTTGCGCGTGCGAGGCTGTCAAAGGAAACTCCTGATGAGGTATGGCTGCCATACATAACCGGAATGGGCGTTACCGGCCATTGGCGAAAGGTTGAGTCTGGCGCAAACTGGTGAATCATGCTGGAAAGGTTGTCACAATACATACGGCTTGCCGGCAGCCGGCGCAGGATGTAAATACCGCCCAGATCAATATCCTCTGCGCTGTCAGGGATTTCATTCGTCCAGGTATAATAACCTTCTTTAACGATCGATAATTGGCGCGTGGTTTCCTGTGCATTCCCCAAATGGTAATACATCAGGAAAAACAGGATCATGAATAGGGGGCGTATTTTTGTGTTCAGATTCATTTGAGATAGATCAATTTAATGGTTTTCTCATTTTTCCCGTTAATAATAAAACGGAGGAAAATAAGACTGGATGTTACGCGATAGGCGGACAAATCCAGGGTGCGTGTGTGCCATCCGGCCCTTTCCTTTTTTTGATTTTTTTCAAACACCAATTGTCCCAAAAGGTTAAATCCCTGGATGCGCACTTGTGCCGGGCGGGGCAGGTAATATTCGATGACGGTGGATGCATTAAAAGGGTTGGGACGGTTTTGTTTTAAGAGAAATGTTTTGGGAAAAACTTGTTTTTTATCTGAAATAATCTGCGTAGTAACACCGAAGTACCCGCTGGAATCGGTGATAAACTGCAGTTGACCGTCCACATAGATATGGGCTGAATCGACCGGTGTAGGTTTTCCATAACCGTCCATAACAATGCCGTGAATATGCCCGGCGTTTAAAACGGATAGCGTAAAAAATAAAACAATATAAAAGATATTACGAAGGTGCATGATCAAATCATTACTGTTTTGTTCATGTTATGAATGATCTTTGGTTTTTCCCGAACACAGCTATTTCAAGGCATTCTATCCTAATCACTAATAATGATAATAATACATCATTTTTTTGTCAAGTTAATAAAAAAATTCACTGAACTGAATGTCCCCCAAAATTTACCACAGTATTCTAATAAGGAATTCCTAGGCCGTTCGTTTATGAGTTTTCTGTTCTCAGTTCTCAGATTTTCAGTGGTCGGTTATCCGTTTATTAAAGAAAAATGACGGCGCCCCTGATGGCTAAGAACTGAATACCAGACAAACCCAGTCATCATCCATCTTATTATTTAAAACATGAAACTTAGCCTTGCTGTCAAACAACCGGCAGCGTCTGCCTAACACGGCCCTTCAGGGTCATGAAGCGGCACCAACCACGCACACAGTATGAGGGCTTTAGCTCGGTAGTGTTGGGCTGAAGCCTCGTAAGAACCGAGAGGCGGCCGGAGGCACCGCCATGAATGGCGATGTTAGTCATTACCTGTGGAATGTTAGCCTGTACCGTAATCTTTTTTATTTTCAGCCTTCCATTGGCAGGTAGTTTTCAGTTCTCAGTTTTCAGTTTGGGGTGGTGTTCGGGGATTGGAAATTGGAACTTATTTGTGATTTGGTGCTTGAAATTTGGTATTTAAGGTTTAAGGACCGAACGGCCAACAAATGGAAGCTCCCAGCGTCTTGCGCCGGGC
Organism: uncultured Calditrichaceae bacterium; assembly: GCA_964547355.1. Taxonomy (GTDB): domain Bacteria; phylum Calditrichota; class Calditrichia; order Calditrichales; family Calditrichaceae; genus CAZJNP01. The sequence continues at coordinate 537 of CAZJNP010000401.1, read as the reverse complement.
TACACAAATTGCGCTCCTCCGGAACGACGGACGTGGGCTCTAAATCCGTTAACTCTGCAAGTTCAGGAAAAAATGAACCATTTTGGAACCGATCGTAATAAACGAAACCCGTCGGTGTTTCTTCAGACCATAAAGTTTTTTTTAACGACACCTGTCTTCGCCCAGGTCCTCTTTGTTTTCATACACTTATTGTTGGCCGTCCAAACGTTGGGAAAGAGCCATTTCTTGCTCGGCCTCCGTAAGCATGCCCTTTTGCACATAAAGGCGCGAAAGGGTATAGTGCGCCTTGGGATTGTCTTTGTTGTATTGGAGCCATTGGTGGACGATTCGTACCGCCTCGTCAATCCGTCCCATCCGGTTCAGCGTTTCCGCCAGGGCGGAATAGGCCGCTTCAAAAAAGCCGTCCGCTTCGAGCGCTTTTCTAAAAAAGAATTCGGCTTTTTCGTATTCCCGTTCGGAAAAATACTGAAAACCCTTATTCAAGAGTTGCTGTTTGGTAAGCATGATGGATTCCCCCTGATGTCACTTCCTTACCAT
>CAZJNP010000400.1:0-3490 GCA_964547355.1 uncultured Calditrichaceae bacterium | reverse complement strand
GGCGTAGGAAGGCAAAATAAAACGTGTGGGAAAAGTCGTGGTTTCGTCCGGCATAAATTCCGGCCACAAATTATCGTACATGCCCCAGGTATAAGTATCGTTAACAAAGGAGTATGAAACCTGCGTGGCGCCAATCAGACCCAGCGCCCGTTTAGCTTTGCGGTGAAAGGCTTCCACAAAACATTCGCCGTCCATATTAAATTTCCCAGTCAGGCAGTTAACAGAAAAGACGACCGTGAGGTCGTTATTGTCCAGGCCGGACAGATCGTTAATGTCGTAGTCCGGTTCCCCCCAGCCGGTTTCCGAACCGTGGTCGCGATGCTGCACCATAAAGGCGCCGCTGTTGATGTCGTTATTCAGACGGGTGGCGTTTCCGCCCCAGTCGTTCAGATGCTCCGGCGTTTCCGGAATGTACCCCAATCCGTTGGGCCCGAAGTAGTCCACGATGGTTTCCGTATTTTCCGCGGTGGACCACACATCTCCCGGTGTGCCGGAATAAATGGCGTTTTCGCGTACCGGTGCTTTGCCTAATTTATGCTCCCAGAAACCGTTTACAATTTCCGAACAAAGCTGAAACCAACGTTCGGTTTGCCAGCCCATGGCCGTGACCGGGTGATTGTAAAAATCGGGATTGGTGGGCGGATGGCGTTCGTAGTCCAGGATTTTTTTAACGGTATTCACCAGATCCGTGGCATTTTGGGCAGTAATTCGCGAAAAGACGATGTCCGGCAGATCATCTTCATCCACATCGGCGAAGTAGTTGTCGGAAATATAGGTGCCGCTGTAAGGGTGCGGTTCTTCCGGTGAAGAAGTAATGGTGCTGCCAGAGTTACCGTAGTCGGCTAATAGTAAAACAGCAGCCGGCGGGGTGCTCCAGTTGTAGTACGCGTCGTTGATATAGCTCTCGATGGCTTCGTAAGTGTTGCCGCCGATTTCCGTGGTGGTCACAACGCCCGTGCTGATGCCCTGCTGGTTGCGGAAAATGCGCAGCGAATCGCCCCAGGCGATAAAATCCGGATCGTCCGGAACGATGATGAGGTATTCCACATTTTCCACGGAACGCTTATTCTGGGAGGTCGTAGTATTGGTGTTAAAAGCAATCTTCGGTAAAGACGTATGATTCAAAATCAAATCGTGCAGGATGGGTTCCCAGAAGCGGTTGCGCAGGCGGTCCTGTCCGAAATGACCGTTGCCACCCTTGAACAAGACGCGCAGTTTAATATCGCGGTAAATAAGCAGTTCTTTGGTCACCGGATTGTATTGAAAAGGTGTCACCCCGAGAATGACCACGTCCACTCCGCGGATACTTTTCTTCTGGGAAACCAGAACGGGTTCCTCCGGGTAGAAGGCGTCCATATTATACACCTGGTCGTTGCGCGGATAAACAATTTCATTCTGAATATCGAAGGGCAACTCAGGAGCCGGCGCGATTTCCAGATCGATCATCTTTTCCACCCGGTAATCCACCACTTGCAATTCCACCTCGGCGCCCTCGGGTATCGCGATGTACCGGCTGATGCCCGGTAAGTTCGGCATACCGGCGTCGTTAGGCAAAAATGCACCAGGCAGGTTGATGACCTTTTGCCATCGATCATTAATCAGGCGATCGTTGATATAAAACGCCTGAATGGAAAAATTGATTTCCACCTGATCCGTCCCGCTGCTTAACAGACTAATGCCTGCCTTCCCCCAACTGTCCGTATATTCGATTTTTTCCGCTTTAACGGAAAACGCAAACAGCAGCGAAAGGAATGCAAGTACAAAATACCATGGTTTCATGATTTCTCCTCATTCATATGATTCTATCAGTTGCTCTTAAAATCCTATCAGGATTTTATTTTTTAGAAGCAGACTTTTCCCCTATTCCGTTAAAAAACATAGGAGTTGGTCGTTCGTTTTATGAAAGTTACTCATCGTCATTAACCCATCACTTGGGATGGGCGGAAACAAGTACTTCTCTCTAACCAGGTTTTAGCGCATTTAGATTAGACGCCTCTATAATAATCCGAATACGGTTTCAAAGTCGTATCAACCGGAGAACAGATGAAAACGTTGTTTATGTGCCAACAACAAAAAAAGCGGCTGGAAAAATCAACAAATTCTGAAACATATAATAGTAAAGATTTTTGCTGCAATCAAATCTTTTAATACCTGTTTGAACGAAAAAGAATTCAGCCCTTGATTTTTTCGTCACCATCAATTAAATAGGTGTAGAATATCTGTAGAATGTTTATACCATAGCTTTTTCTGGCGCTTCAAAATAAAGGAGAAATTTTGGCTCTTTTCGCATGTTTACAAAAAACCGGAATCAAAAAACACGACCAAAAAAAAGCGCTGAGAAGCAACCTGTCCGTTTATTCGGATTATACCGTCCGAGACTTCTTCCATCGCACGCGGGTTTTTATCATCTATTTGATCTTAAGAATAGTTCTGGAGGCGGAATTCGGATTCTGTATGTTCCGCCGCATTGCATCATTATTGCCGGACTGGATTTCTTCTCTCTTCCGGTTTTGCCCACCATTGGAATCCCTTCGTCCTAACCGGCCTCTGGTCATCGGACATCGCGGTAATCCCTTAAAATATGCCGAAAACACCGTCGAGGCCTGTACATGGGCATTAGACCGATTAAGGGCTGAGGCGTTGGAAGTGGATATTTGCCTCACCGCGGATGAACAGGTGGTCTTGTGGCACGATTGGGACCCGCTAAACATCCAGTCCATTGTCCGCCAGATGGGGCTGGAACCCAAAGTAAAATTTCGTCCTTATGTTCCTGATGACCACCGCTATCTGAAAAGTGTTAACCGGCTTTCTCTGGACGAATTCCGTCGGCATTACGGATACAGCCACAAATGGGGCAGATATCGCAAAACAAACGCCCGAATTCCCACGTTGGAGGAGTTTTATCTATGGGCCGTTGAGCAGTCAACTTTAAAAGCGCTTTTTTTGGATGTTAAAATCCCGCTAAAAGAAAAACATACCGCTGTAGTTTTGATTAAATACCTGTTACGATTGATCAAAGAGAATCCGCCCCGTTTTGAGATTATCTTGCTAACACCGGAAGAGCAGGTTTTGCATGTCATGCGCAATATTTACAATGGTTTCCCTTACGTTCTGGATGTAGTGTTGCCATTGATTTTAGTGCTTGATCCGGCAGAATTCAGTGCGGTGGAACGGGCGCGAAAACTAGGTACCCGTTATGCCAGTATCGGCCGACCGACGGCGCTGGATGTGGCACCCTGGTCCAGCTTCAGCCAAATCATTCTTCACGACCGCAAGCAAATGCAGGCGTTGGGCGGCCTACCAGAACAGCTCTTTGTGTGGACAATCAATAAAAGAAGCGAAATGAAATGTCTGATCAAGTTGGGTGTTAATGGAATTATGACGGATAAGCCTAAAACACTCCGCAAGATAGTGACCTAAATGACCGTTACGAATCTTTTTGAACTTCAATCGGACGCTTTATAAATTTACCTAAATTACACGTTAGGAT
>CAZJNP010000399.1:0-3499 GCA_964547355.1 uncultured Calditrichaceae bacterium | reverse complement strand
CAATCGAAGACGGAATGACCATTGGCAGCCCCAGACGCGGAAACTGGGTCAAAGTGTACACCAGGGCGGAAAGCAGGGCGCCGTAAATCAGTAAGCGCGATTTTTTCATTCCTTCCGCCGGGGAACGCAGAATGGAAGCAATGGCCGTGCCGGAAGGGAAGCGCAAACGGTCGATGTCCAGCATCTGTTTGCGAATGGGGATAATGAATCCTACCCCTAAGATGGCTCCCGCCACCGTGGCGGCGCCCACCCACAGAACATTGAACTCCACACCGCGGATGAGCAAAATGGGCACCGTAAAGATCACTCCGGCCGTGGCTGTGTTAATGCCGGAGGCAATCGTCTGGATGATGTTGTTCTCCACGATAGTGCCTTTTTTGAACACGGCGCGCATAATACCCCAGCCCAAAATGGCCGCTACCGGCGAACCATTGGTGGAGAAACCCAGAACCAAAGCAGCATAGGAAAAACTGGCCGTCATCAGCAAACCGATGAACACGCCCACCACGATGGATTGCCAGGTTATTTCCGGGTATTCCTTATTGTGATTCATCGCCGTCCGAAATAGATTTTATTGCGTTTACAAAACCGAAATTTTTAATTTTTAATTTAGAATTTAAATTCGAGTCCCCAGGTGTTAATGCTGCCCAGGTCGCCGTAATTCATCCAGGCGTAGTCCAATTGCAAGTTAATTTTGGCGTATTTGAAAATATTCAACCCGAAGCCCAGGGCGTAGTTTTCCGTGTCGTAACCCAGATAGTACCCACCGCGTAAGGACAGCGTTTCGTGCCAGGCGTATTCCAGCCCCATGTTCACCCGGAAAGGACTGTCGTAGCCGTCCGTAATGCTGAAAGAGGTGGTCAGGCGTTGTGCCTCGTCCTGGTGGAACGCCGCGGGACCTATGATATCCACGCCCAGCCCCAGGGAAAAAGCCAGCGGCAGGGGAAAGGTTCTGGTGCTAAGCTGAGATTCCGGCTGCGGGCTGCCGGGATAGTCGTCCGGCTGCCGGCGGTAGAATTTCAGATGGGGTGCGTCCCCGATGCCCATTTCCGGTCCCAGATTGCTCAGATTCATGCCGATTCGGATGCCCCGCTCTTTTATGTTGTACAAAGTGGCGATATCAAAAGCGTAGCCGCGCGCCACCTCCAGCCAGATGCGTTCCTGAATGTACTTGGCCGTTACCCCAAAGGAGACGCGGTTGGTTAATTGCCGGGCGTAGGTCAGCCCGATGGCCATAGAAGCGGCGTCGAAATACTGGTTGGTACCGTCGGGCGATTCCAGCGTGGTTTGCTCCATCCGGCCGTAATCCAGATAATTTACCAGCAGACCCATGTGATTTTGCGGGTTCAGGGCGTAAGTCAACCCCAGGCTCTGGTGCTTTAATCCGGCGTAGAGTTGGCTGTGCTGGTAAAAGGAGCGTACGCCGCGGCCGGAAGTAATGCCCGCCGGATTCCAATAGAGCGCACTCACGTCATCGGCCAGGCCCACAAACGCCCCGCCCATGGCCATGGCCCGTGCGCCCACGCGTAGTTGTAAAAAATTGGCCGCTGTGGTGCCCACCTTTGTTAATTCACCGCTTATAACCGCAGACGGAGCGATAAAAATTAACGCCAATGTCAGAATGACGAACAGGTGCGCCACAGGACCTGGCGGTTTTAGAAACATTTGTTTTTTATTTACCATAACCATTTTCTTCGTTTATCCTGTCAAAAGTTTTTTTTGTCTCTCCATGATCACCGTTTGTCCCGATCACAAAACTTACCAGATGATGGCAAATTTACCGGTCTTCTTCCGGCCGTCCGGCGTTTTGACCGTGTAAATGTAAATGCCGTAGGAGACTTCCAGATTTTCATCGCTTTGCAAATTCCAGCGCGCTTCGCCGATGGTAGGGGCGTCATGGTGGATGGTTTTTACCAGATCGCCTTTTACCGTGTAAATCTTAATAGTGCACTGCGGCGGCAGATGGGTAAAGCGCAACTCATGGGTAAAGCGGTCGGGATGGGTGGAAGCCTGCTCGGCCAGATTGTAAACCATGTACGGATTGGGCACCACTTTAACCTCCGTTAAGTCAATCTCCGCATTGTCGTTAAAAAAGGAGGTGGTGCGGATTTCGTAAACGTCGCCCTGTTTAAAGGGCTTTTTGGTGCGGTAAACATAAACGTCTCCGGCGCCGGGTGCGGTGGCGTTTTCGTCCCACTCGATGGTAATGGTCCAGGTTTTGTGGTTCACGTCCGGTTCAAGAAAATAGATGAAATCGCCGCTTTGCCATGGTAGACCGGGATTGCGCACAAACAGCTCTAGGGGCTGTTTCATCTCCGGGTCTTTGGTAATGTTGTACACCTGGAAGGGAACCTTGGCGGAAGTGGGAACGGCCGCGTATTTGGATGTGGAATCGCCAAACACCAGGGCGTAATCATAAGGAGCGGTCAACTCGTCCGCCGTTTTGGTCAGCGCCCCGAACACGTAATCGGAAGTGTCGCCCGTGACGGTTTGCCAGCCCTGATCCAGTTCTTCCACGTAATTGTGATTGATGATTTTCAGCCCGATGCCATCGAAAATGGGCCGCGGTTCGGCAATAGCCAGATCTTCTTCCTGCCAGATGTTGGTGTAATCGGTAAACAAATATTTTTCGGCGTCCAAATCGTAAATGTCCAGTTTCAGGCTTTCCAGAGAATCCTTGAACGTCAGCCGGTAAGCATGACCGGTGATTTGCACCGGGTCGATCGGTTCGAGAAAAATATAGCCGGTGGCGTTCCCGGAAAGATGGGTCACGTTGGAATCCACGGAACCGCCCTGAAAACCCTGGGGTTGCAAACCGGGAATGACGTCCACGGTCTGAATCAGGCGGGGATCGTTGCCGCGGGAAGACTCCAGCGCGGACTGGCCGGCCTGCAAGTTGGGATGGTCGTACGCGGTAATGGTGTAGCGGTAGCGCACGCCGTTGATTACGTTATGATCCACAAAGGTGTATTTAAGTCCCGAATTGTCGCCCAGATTAAAGAAGGGATTGAGCGGGTCCTGACCCTGCCATTCATCGATCAGGTCGTACTGCGCCAGTGGCTGGTAGCCGACAAGATTCGTACCGGTGTAATCGAAGATCGGCGTACCCCATTCCGGTTCGCCCTGTCCTTCCACCGCGGCCTGAGTGCGGTAAATCCGGTAGCCTTCGAAGTCGAATTCCCTGGTGATGATTTCAAAAGATTTTTCTGACTGATCGTCCCAGTACAGGGTCACTTTACCATCCTGACCGTAAATCACCGGCAGGTCATATTTGTCGATGACTTTGGTGCCCACCGCGTTCAGCGTGGGCGCTTTGGGCGGCCGGAAGCCGATAAAATTGTTTTTGTACAGACTGTCTGCCTGGCGCAGAGCTTCGAAAACAGAAGCAAACCGCTGTTGCGGCGGATTGGTGGCAAAGCATTCGCCGTCCAGCGGTCCGGGAACGGGCCGATTTACCACCATGCCGACAAGAATGGGAATGGTATGGCCCGGCGAAAGG